>CAIVDX010000400.1 GCA_903904805.1 uncultured Rhodospirillales bacterium | reverse complement strand
TTGGGCGCGGACCTTGGCGATTTCCGACAACAGGTGTTCCGGGTCGACGACGACGCCGTTGCCAATGATGCCGAGCTTGCTGCGCACCACGCCCGAGGGGAGGAGGGAGAGCTTGTAGGTCTGGTTGCCCACCACGAGCGTGTGCCCGGCGTTATGGCCGCCCTGGAAGCGGACCACGATATCGGCGCGGCTGGCGAGCCAGTCCACCACCTTGCCCTTGCCCTCATCGCCCCACTGGGCGCCGATCACCGCGACATTGGCCATTGCTTAGGTCTCCAGCGCCACGGGTTGGCCCGCGCGCAGAATATGGGTGCAGTCCAGATGCCGCGCGGCGGCGGCGAGATCGGCGTCCGGCTCAAGCCCGGCAACGGTGGCCCAGCCCTCGGCACGCAGGGCCGCGAGGCTGGCAAACGTGCGGGGCTCGGCGAAGGGGATATAGAGCCGCGCCCGCGGCGCCGGGGCGACGGCGGCGCGCAGCAGCGCATCGGGGAACAATGTCAGGCCGGTGGCTGGTTCGGCGGTGCCGCAGATATAGCGCCCGCCGCGGCCAAGCTCCTCGGCGCGTCCCGGTGCATAGACGGTGACGGAGACGCCGGTGTGGTAGCGGAAGCCGCGGAATTCCAGCGGGTCGACCGTCAGCCGGAGGTCGGGCTGCTGGGCGCGGACGGCCGAGATCACAGCCGCCAGCCGGTCCGCAAGGCCGCGGGCGGCGTGCGGCAGGTCAGCACCCTGCAACGCGGCCAGCGCGGCATCCGCGCGCCCGGCGGCCAGCAGCAGCTGGGTGAGCGTGCCGGCCAGCGGACCGGCATGCTGGGTCACCGCGGCGGCGTCCTTGCGGTCGAGCGCGTGAAGCAGCTGGGCGCGCTGCTGCCCGGTGATCGCAGCGTGGTCGAGCAGGATGGCGGCCAGCGTCGGCAGTGTCAGGTCGAAGCTGACGCGGGTCAGGCCGACAGCCGCCAGCGCATCGGCGGCCACCAGGATGATCTCGGCATCGGCCGACGGCGTGTCGGCGCCGATGAGCTCGAGGCCGGATTGCGCGACCTGGCGCTCGGCTGCCAGGCCCGCCCCGCGCACATGAATGCATTGGCCGGCATAGGAGAGGCGCAGCGGCCGCGCCGCCCCCTCCAGCCGGGTGGTGGCGATGCGGGCGACCTGCGGCGTCATGTCGGCGCGCAGCCCCATCATGCGCTGGGTCTGCGGGTCCATCAGCCGGAAGGTCTGCTCGGACATGGCGGCACCCGAGCCGGCGAGGAGCGTGTCCTCGAACTCCAGCAGAGGCGGCTTCACCCGGCGGTAGCCATGCGCGGCAATGGCCGCCATCAGCGCCGACTCGCAGGCCGCCTCGGCCTCGGCGTCGGGCGGCAGCAGGTCGCGCAGGCCGGCGGGGAGGAGGGCCGGGTTGGGGGGCAGATCGTCGGTCATCTGTCTCGGTGTGAAAGGGCGGCCTGGGAAAGGGCGGGGCGGTGTTACACCCGCGCGACGGGCGGGGCCAGTGTCGTGGTCAATGCCGGTGTCAGTGTCGGGGTCAGGCGTGTTCGGCCGCGACCGAAGCGGCGGCCCAGTCGAGCCACGGGAGCAGGGCGGCGATGTCGGCGGT
>CAIVDX010000399.1 GCA_903904805.1 uncultured Rhodospirillales bacterium | reverse complement strand
GCCGGCGATCAGTGCGCTGGACAGTCTGAAGAACATGAAGATCCGGGCGACCAATGCCACCGAGCAGAAGATCGTGCGTGCGCTGGGGGCGGCCTCTATTCTGCTGCCGACCAATGATGCCGCCGAGGCGGTGGCGCGGGGTACTATCGACGGCACCGCCATGCAGCCGGTTCCGCTGGTTGATTTCGGCATCGCGCGGCTGACGCAGTATCATTATTTTCCGGTGTTCGGCGTGTCGCCGCTTGCGGTGCTGATGAACCGGGCACGGTTCGATGCGCTGCCATCGGCTGCGCGCGCGGTGATCGAGACATACAGCGGCGATTGGATCGACCAACGCTATATCAGCAGCATTTCCGAGGAGACCGATGCGATCGTTGCGCGGTGGAAGGCCGATCCGAAGCAGAAGGTGATCTTGGCGACCGATGCCGAGCGCGCGCGTCTGGCCGAGATCTACCAGAAGATCGATGACGACTATGCCGCCGAAAGCCCCGGCAACGCGGCGCTGTTGGCGGAGTTGAAGCAGCGCGTGGCGGCGATCAACGCGGCGCGATGAGGGTCGGCTTCGACCGCGCCGCCCGGCTGTTGGCCTGCGCGGGGCTGTGCCTGCTGATCGCCTTCGCTGCCGCCACGTTGGTTGACGGGCTCGCACGCGGCGTGTTCGCGTCGCCGATCGATGCGGTGCGTGATCTGGGCGACAGCATCGTGGCGGTGGCGATCTCCGCCTGTTTTCCACTGGCGTTTCTGGAACAGCGCAATATCAGCATCGATTTCATTGCCTCGGCGCTGGGGCCACGCTGCAAACGCGGGCTGGTTGGAGTGGCCGGCGTGATCGTGCTGGTGATCAGCGTGTTGTTCGCCTGGCAGTTTGGGCTGTATGCGCGCCAGCTTGGTTCGGTGCATGAGACCACCGCGCTGCTGGAGATTCCCAAATATCCGTTCTGGCTGCTGGTTGACATGAATCTGTGGTTCACCGTCATCGCGCAGTGCGTCGTGCTGTTCGGGGATCGCGTGGGCATGCCAGTGCGGGCCGAGTAGGGGTGGACCCGCTGCTTCTTGGTGCGGCCGGCTTCGCCGGTCTGCTGGCGTTGATCGCGGCGTGCGTGCCGGTGGGTGTGGCGATGGCGGCGGTGGGGCTGGTGGGATATGGCTGCCTGGCCGGGTTCCGGCAGGCGCTGACGCTGCTGTCGGGCGATCCGGTCAGCTATCTGTCGTCGGTGGATTTCGCCACCGTACCGCTGTTTCTGCTGATGGGCAGCTTTGCCTCGGCCGCCGGTTTTTCCGCCGATCTTTATGATGTGGCCGCGGCCTTTCTTGGGCATCGGCGCGGTGGATTGTCATACGCAACCATTATGGGCAGTGCGGCCTTCGGTGCGGTGTGCGGCTCGTCCACCGCGACGGCGGCGACCTTTGCACGGGTGGCGCTGCCGGAGATGCGCGCGCGCGGGTATCATCCACGGCTGGCCGCGGGCACCATCGCGGCGGGTGGGGCGCTGAAATCGCTGATCCCGCCGTCGTTGGTGATGATCCTCTATTGCATCATCAGCCGCACCTTCATCATCGATCTGTTTGTGGCCGCGCTGATCCCGGCGCTGCTGACCATTGTTCTGAATCTCTGCGCGATCGCGCTCAGCGTGCGGCTGAGCCCGGAGGCGGCGCCGACCAGCGCGCGGGCGGACTGGCGTGCGCGGCTGGCGAGCCTGCGGCGTGCAGCACCCGCTTTGGTGCTTCTGCTGGCGGTGTTTGGTGGCTTCTACAGCGGGATCTTCACCATCGATGAGGCTGCCTCGGTGGCGGCGGTGCTGTCACTTGTGTTTGCCACGGTGCGGGGGCGGCTGACCTGGCAGGGTTTCGTGCGCGGCTTGTGCGAGACGGCCGGGGTGAGCGTGATGTTGTATGTGATCGTGTTTGGCGCCTCGGTGTTCAGCTATTTCATGACGCTGGGCCATGTGCCGGATGCCATCGTCGCGGCGATTGGCGGGCTTGCGCTGCCGAAGCTGGCGATCATCGGGCTGCTGCTGGTGGCCTATATCATTCTTGGCACGGTGTTCGATGAGATCGCCGCGATTGTCATCACATTGCCATTCGTGCTGCCGGTCATCGTGCAGCTTGGCTATGATCCGCTCTGGTGGGGCGTGGTGATGGTGATCCAGGTGGAACTGGCGATGATCCATCCGCCGTTCGGGATCATTGTATTTTTGTTACATGGTCTGGCGCCGGATATCCCGATGGGAATGATCTATCGCGGCGTGGTGCCATTCATCGTCGCTGATCTTGCTGTTTTGGTTCTGCTCGCGATCTTTCCCGCGCTCGCGCTGTGGCTGCCATCCATCATCGGCTGAGCCGTTGCGCGATTCGTCATCGGCGTGCTTTGCCGAGTGGGTGACGAGGCTGTATAAACTGCCGCAATGAGGGGGCGCGTGCTCCTGTCATTGCGGTCCAACGAAAGGAAACCGCCTGATGCAATGGCGTTTGAAACTGGCCACCACCCTGCTTGTTCTTGCCGCCGCGACGCCGGCCGGGGCGCAGATCGCCACCACCGAGGTGGTGCCGCAGACCACGCCGCAATGGACCTTCGCGGTGACCCCCTATGCGTGGTTGCCGACGCTGTCGGCGAATATGAGCGCCACCACGCCGCGGGGAGACACCGCGACCATCAATGTCAGCGCGAATATCGGCCAGTATCTGACCGACGTGAATTTCGCCGCGATGGCTGGCGGTGAGGCGCGGATGGATCGGTTCACGGTGATGACCGACATCGTCTATATGAATGCGAGCCTCACCACGAATGACGTGCGCATTGACCGGCTGAATCTCGGCTCGGGACCGATCAATCTGCCGAAATCAACCCAGTTGGGCACCGGCACGCGGATGAACTCCACGGTGTGGTCGGCGGCGGCGGGCTATACGCTGGGCGCGGGTGCCTGGGGCAACCTGGATATGCTGGTTGGCATGCGCATGCTGTCGATGAACTCGCGCACCAACTATCTGCTCACCAGCGATATATCGGCGCCCGACCGTACGGTGGCGCTGTCGCGCAATGGCAGCCTGACGGTCGGCAACACCTATTTCAACGTGATCGGCGGGGCGAAGGGGCGGATCAACATCCCCGACAGCAAGTTCTATCTGCCGTACTACATCGATATCGGCACCGGCGCGCTGCCGTTCACCTGGCAGATCTATGGCGGTGTGGCCTACAAGGCGGCTGACTGGGTCGATGTGTCGTTGGGCTATCGCTACATGACGTTCCAGAACAATTCCGGGGCGGTGCATGATCTGTCGATGAACGGCATCATCCTGGCGGGCAATTTCCGCTTCTGATGCGACCATCTGGCGGTGTGGGCGGGGCTCCCCGCTCACACCCTGCCAACTCACACCCTGCCAACTCACACCCTGCCCGTGCACAGCTTGACCGCGTTAAGGCTCGACGAGGCCGGTGGTGTTGGTGATCACCCGGGTGCGGGTTTCGGCGGCGTCCCACATCATGCGGGGGTCGAAGCACTCGGCGGCCAGCATGGTGAGGATCACCACACCGCAGAAGGCCACCGCGCCGATGCCCGGCTGGATGGTCGCCACGCTGCCGAAGCGCACCAGCGCGCCGAGCAGCGATTCCATGAAGATGTCGATCATCGACCAGCGGCCGATCCAGCGGACGAAATGATACAGCTTCGTCCGATCCGTGAGCCATGAGACGCTGCGTGTTTGGGTGGTGATCAGCATCACCGCGAGGCCCACCAGCTTGAGCATGGGCACCGCGATCGAGGCGAAGAACACCAGCAGGGCGAGCGGATACATTTTCGAGGAGAGCAGTTCCTCCACGCCGCCCATGATGGTGCTGGGCGCGCCGGCGCCAAGCTGCACCACGGTCAACACCGGATAGAGATTGGCGGGGATGTAGAGAATGGCGGCGGCGAGCATCAGCGCCCAGGTGCGGTTGATGGCGTCGGGCTTGCGCGGATGCAGCACGGAATCGCAGCGCAGGCAGTGGCCATGGTCATGCGGGGTGCGGATATTGTCGACCATGCCGCACAGTTCGCAGGAGACGACGGGCAGGCGGTCGGAGAGGACGGGGGCGGCGTTGTTGCTGACCGCTTCCCACACCGCCTCGCGGTCCATCTCGACGGAGGCCCAGATCATCACGATGGTCAGCGCCAGCAGGGCGAGCACGCCGATATCCATCTGGATCTTCACGATGTCGCCGAGCTTCACATAGGCGACGAAGACGCCGAAGACGAACACTTCGATCATCGACCAGGGCCGCAGCAATTCGACCCAGCCGAAGATCTTGCGCAGATGGCGCGGCGGGGTGGCGGCGCGCAGGCCGATCAGCACGTAGAGCGTGCCGCTGAGCACGGCGAGCGGGGCGGCGGCGGTGGCGAACACCACCACCGCGGCGAGCGACCACATGCCGCGTCGCCACAGCTCGGCCGGGCCGGAGAACAGGTTGGCCTGGTGCGAGATGCCGGCGGTGGAGACGGTCATCAGCGTGGTGAGCGCGACCACGATCAGCAGGACCAGGGCGGCGGCGTGCAGGGCGAGCGGGGTGGTGATCGGGTCTGCCTTGGCGCGGCGCAGTGCGGTGCCGCAGCGCGCGCAGCTGGCCGTGTTGCCGGGTTCCAGGCGCGGGACGATCTGGAACAGGCCGCAGCCGCTGCATTCGCGCAGAGCGGGGTGGGTGGCGATCATGGCGCGCGGGCTGTCACGGCGCGCGCAGCATCGCCGCCAGTTCGTCGGCCAGCTGGCCGAGGGCGAGCGAGGCGGCGGCGACCTCGGCCGAGGTGCCGCTGCCTGCCATCGGCACCACCAGCCGGATGGAGCGGCTGTGCGAGCCGCGCTCGCGCGTCGCGCGGGCGTCGGCGAGGGCGGACAGCACCAGATTGCCGGCAGCGTCGGCATCGAGGCGCTGGATGTTGACCTCGAGGGCGGCGTCCGGCCGGGCGCTGACGGCGCCGGTTTCGCTGTAGATGGTGCTGCCGGGCAGACGCTGGCTGAGCTCGTCGATCAGGATGCGGTCGATCATCGCGCCGAGCGGTTCGCCCCACCATTCATTGGCGGCGACATCGAGGCGGTAGCTCTCCGAGGAGCGGACGATCTGCGGGCGATCCAGATAGCGGGCGAGGCCGATCTGGCGCAGCACCACCACCTTCGGCCCGCCGGGGACCGCCGCACCGGTGACCGGCGCGATCACATACAGCGCCGGATCGGGTGAGGTGCAGCCGGCGAGCAGCAGGAGCCCGAGGGCCAGGCTGGCCCATGCATGTTTCATTGCTGCCCTCCGGGGCGACCCTGGATCAGCATTTCCGGATGGCGTTGCAGCAGGTCGACCAGCGAGCGGATCGACTGCACCGCGCCATCGACCTGCACCAGCAGGCGATCCAGATCGCGATTGAATTTGGTGTTGTCGCCATAGCCGCTTTCGAGCGATTGCAGCAGCGTGGTGGCCTCGCCGATCGCCTTTTGGGTTTTCGCGGTGAGGTCAGGCAGTTGCTTGAGCGTCGGGGTGAGACCGGCATCGACCTGCTTGAGCACGCTCTGCAGCGTGGCGAGGCTGGAGGAGAGGGCGGCCATGGATTGTTTCATCTCCGGCCCGTTGACCAGTCTGTCGGTGCCATCGAGCGTGTTGGCGAGGCTGGCGCCGATGCGGTCGAACGGCATCGCGTTGACCTTGTTCAGCAGGGCGGTGGCGGCCGATGAGAGCTCGGCGAAGCCGCCGCTGTCGACCGATGGGATCACGATCGACTCGCCCTCCATCACCAGCGGCGTGTGGGGGGCGCCGGGGGTTAAGTCGAGCGAGACGACCAGCTGGCCGGTGATCAGGCTGGCACTTTGCAGGCTGGCATGCAGGCCCCGGTTCAGCATCGCGCCGGCGGCCATTTTGATGTCGGTGAACGCGCGGTTGCCGACGCCAAGCACCCGTTCGGGCTCCATGTTGAAATAGACCGGCACGACGATCTTGTTCTGTGCGGGGTCGTATTTCAGCGAGACCGAGGTGACCTCGCCGACCTTGATGCCGTGCAGCGTGACGTCGTTGCCGGGCGCGAGGCCGCCGACCGAACCGCTGAAATAGGCCAGCAGTGGCACCTTGCGGCCGAACACCGAGGCGTCCGCGGCGGCCTGGCTGGTGAACAGCGTGAACTCATGCTCGGTCGCCGAGGGGGGCAGCTTGCTGACATCGATATCGGCGGGATTGTCGAAGGCGATGCCGCCCAGCAGGATGGCCTTCACCGACTGCACCTGCACATCCACGCCAGTGGCGCCGAGCTTCACGCTGAAGCCAGAGGCATCCCAGAAGCGTGAGCGGTCATGCACATATTTGTCGTAGGGCGCGTGCACGAAGACGCGGATATTGGCGGAGCTGGCCATGTCCGTCAGATCCCAGCCGAGCACCTCGCCGACGGTGAGATCGCGGAAGAAGACCGGCGAGCCGACGCTGATCGAGCCCAGGCGCGCCGCCTTCACGATGAAGCTGGTGCCGGGCACGGTGGTCTCCTGCACCGGCGGGTCTTCCACGCCGGTGAACTCGTGCACGCTGCGCCCACCGGCCGGGCCGGGGCGCATGCCGATATAGGAGCCGGAAATCAGCGTGCCGAGGCCGGAGAGGGTTCCGGCGAACAGGCGCGGCTTGACCACCCAGAACAGGGTCTTGTCGTTCAGCAGGTCGCGCGCCTCGCGGGTGGTCTCGATGGTAGCGATGACGCGGTTATGGTCGGGCGTGAGTTCGAGGGCGGTGATGGTGCCGATCGTGAGTTCCTTGAATTTCAACTCGGACTGGCCGCCCTGCAGGCCTTCCGCGCTCTCGAAGGAGACGGTGATCGTGGGGCCCTTTTTGGAATAGGTGTCCCAGCCGAGCCACAGGCCGATGGCGACCGCCAGCAGCGGAATGATCCAGATCGCGGGGATGCGGCGTTTGCCGCGGGCGCGGATCCTGGCGTGGGTGGGGGATGGCTCGGGGGATGGGGAGGTGCCGGGATCGCTCATCGTGCCATCTCACACTGTTTCGACGATTTGCTCCAGTGCGGAGCACGAGGCGATGCGGGTGCGGAGCACGAGGCGATGCGGGCTCGGTCCCGGCGGGACACCGACCCGCCGGGATATGTTTCAAGGTTCAGCGCTATTTCGCGGCGTCGACCCGGATCGCCATCGATTCGGAGATGACGGCGGTGATGGTGTCGCCGATCTTCAGCTTGGGCAGGGCGGCGATGCGCTGCGGATCGGTGACGGTGACGGTGTGCACGCGCCCGCCGGCGGGGTCGATCACCTGCAGGCTGTTGGTGCCCAGATCGATGCCGACAATGGTGCCGCTGACCTTGGTGAGCATGACCGCGGCACCGCCGGGCGCGTTGACCGGGCGGGCCATCGCCGCGGCGATCTCGTCGGTGTTGGTGGGCGCGGCGTTGGAGGCGCCCGGTGGGGTGACGAAGAAGGCGATGGAGCGGTAATATTCCGCATTCACGATTTCACCGGTCTTCAACAGTTCCAGCCGGACGGCCGGGCCGACCTTCATCTTCACCCGCTCGCCCGCACGGCTCTGCAGGGTGATCTCGCGGGTCTTGAGATTGATGCCGGCGATCTTGGCCTGCAGCGTGACATGGGCGGCTTCGGGCACCACGTTGGTGAGCGGCTTTTCGGCCTGCGCCATGGCTGGCAGCGCGGGCAGGGCGGCGATGGCGGCGGCCAGCAGCAGGGCCGGGAGGGTCTTGGTCATGATATTGGCAGCTCCAGGGGATGGCTGAACGAGAGGCGGCGTGGGCTCAGTTGCCGGGACCGACAAGGGTGACCTCGGTGCGGCGGTTTTTCGCGCGGCCCTCGGCGGTGTCGTTGCTGGCAACCGGGTTGGTGGCACCGAATCCCTGTGCGGAGAGAATATTCGGGTTGACGCCCCGGCCGCGCAGATAGACCACCACATTATCGGCACGCTTGGACGATAAATCGATGTTGTTGTCGATCCCGTACCGCTTCAGCTCGCGGCCGACCGGCACGCTGTCGGTATAGCCATCGACCACCACGTTGGTCTGCTGCAAGCCCTGCAGGGACGGGGCGAGTTTGTCGAGGGTTTCCTTGGCCTTGCGGTTCAGTTCGAAGCCGCCTTCACTGAACAGCAGGGAGTCGCGGATGGTGACCTTGAGCTTGCCTTCGAGCTCGGTGATCTGCACCTGGTCCGCGGCGAGCTCGGCCGCGTAGGTCTGCTGCATCTGCTGATATTTCGCATCCAGTGCGGTGTACTGATAGGCGGGGACGCAGCCGGCCAATGAGGCCGCGGCGAGCGCGCCGGTGGCGATCTTCATTGCGGATGAAACAAAGGTCATGTTTTTTCCTCGGGGGGGAACCGCAGCGAGGTTGCCAGACAACAATGGCCGTGGCAATTCCGGCGGGTGGTGCGGCCGCATGCACCACGTGCGCGGCGGCCTGCGCTGTGCGGTTTTGTCACCGCCGAGGGCAGGCTCTGCGAGCTCCTGCACGTCTCATCCCGTTTAGGTCCAATCGATGACACCGCTCTCCAGCCTCAGCTTCTGGACACTCGATTGGGTGTGGGGTGTGCCGATGGTGGCGTTCACCATGGTGGTGCATGCGCTGGGGCTGACTTTGGGCGCGTTCTGGTTGAACCGGGTCTTCGACATGCTGCCGGCGCGGCGGCGCAGTTATCATTTCGTCGTCGGCTTCAGCATCGCCACCGCGCTCGCGGGCACGTTTCTGTCGCTGCTGCACGCGGTCGAGGTGTTCATCTGGGCGGCGGCCTATCTGTTTCTGGGCGCGTTGCACACTGTGCGCGAGGCGGTGCTCTATTCGATGGGGATGATGACGACGACCGGGGCGAACGATCTCGACCTGGCCGCCGGCTGGCGGCTGATGGGGCGGCTGGAGGGGATGGCCGGGATGCTGCTGTTCGGGCTGAGCACCGCCTTTTTGTTCACCGGGTTCTCCCGCGCCTGGCCGGCGTCGCATCGGCACGCCGGCAAACAGGCCCATGAGCGCGATGACGGGCAGTGACGGCGCCAGAGGCGGGGTGAGTGCGTGCCGTCGAGATGCAAGCCTGCGCTCAGCGGCCGCCGCGCCTGATGTGTGGCGTCAGCAACCGCTGAGGTGCATTTGAACCGTCAGCTTCCGCCAACGAGAATCTCGATGCGGCGGTTCTTGCTGCGGCTGAACGCGCTGTCGTTGCTGGCCACCGGGTTGGCGGTGCCAAGGCCCTGCGCGGTGACCATCGCCGGGGCGAGGCCGTGATCGGTCAGCACCGCCGCGACGGCGTCGGCCTGTTTCTGCGACAGCATCTTGCTGCTGCTGATGCCTTTCCTGACCAGGGCGCGGCTGGGCGCGGTGCCGTCGGAATAGCCGTTCACCACCACCTTGAATTGCGGCTGTTCGGCCAGCACGCCGGCGACGCTGACCACTGTGGTCATCGCGCTGGTGCCCAGGATCTGGGTGCCGGTCGGGCCGATATGGGCATCGCCGGCGGGGAACATCGTGTCGTTGTTCATGACGATCTTGATGACATTGCCGTTGCGGGTGATCGAGCCCTGGCCGGTGGCGATCGGTTCGCCGAGGGATTGGCTCAGCTGGTCATATTTCTGGCCGAGCGGGTCGGCTGGCGTTCCCGGCGTGCCGGAGGTGGAGCAGCCGGCCAGCATGAGCGCGACCAGGGCCGGGGCCAGGAGGACTGGGGCGAACAAAAGGCGGCGTGAGAGGTCAGACATGGTCGTCTCCCTTGGCCGATCCTCCCTGGGGCGGTCCCCAGCGGGCGGGCGCGGCACGGTTGGTGGGACCGCGCGGCGCGCTGTCCCCAAAGGAGGATATGAGCAGGTCGATTCGGTGATGCGCAATGCATTGTTGGACCGCGGGGCCGGCGGGCTTGCCTTTTCGCCCGGTGTCCCGACTATCGCGGCTCCACTGAGCGTCTGGTTGCCGTGATTTCCCTGCGCCGAATCCTTCCCTGCCTGCTGCTTGCCGCGCTGGTCGTTTCGCTGTTCGGCGTGGCGGCGCGGGCGGCCGACGATGCCCGTTTCGTCGGCAGCGCGGGCTGCGTGGGCTGTCATCAGGCGCAGGCCGCGCTGTGGAAAGGGTCGCACCATACGCAGGCGATGCAGCCGGCGAGGGATGCGACGGTGCTGGGCGATTTTGCCGATGCGCGCTTCGTCAATGGCGGCATCACCAGCGTGTTTCATCGCGACGGGGCGCGCTTCATGGTGCGCACCGAGGGACCGGATGGCGTGCTGCATGAGTTCGAGATCGCGCACACATTCGGGGTGTATCCGCTGCAGCAATATCTGATCGCGCTGCCCGGCGGGCGGCTGCAGGCGCTGGGCATCGCCTGGGACAGCCGGCCGACGCAGGCGGGCGGGCAGCGTTGGTACGCACTCTATCCCGATCAGAGCCTGGCGCCGGGCTCTCGTCTGCACTGGACCGGGCGGGATCAGACCTGGAACTATATGTGCGCGGCCTGTCACACCACCGATCTGCACAAGAAGTACGACCTGGCCGCCGACAGCTATGCCACGACCTTCGTCGAGACCGGGGTGGGGTGCGAGGCCTGCCATGGGCCGGGGTCGCGGCATCTCGACTGGGCGAAGGGCGCGACATCGCAGGGAGCACCGGAGGACCCGCGCAAGGGCATCGTCGCCTGGCTGAAGGCGAATACCGAGGCGAGCTGGGTGATGGATGCGGCGCGCGGGATCGCCCGGCGCAGCGTGCCGCGCGCTTCGGACACCGAGCTCGAGGTCTGTGCCGGCTGCCATGCGCGCGCCGGGGCGATTGCGGACTCGCCCGTGCCAGGCACGCCGTTTCTGGACGCCTATCTGCCGGTGCTGCTCGAGCCCGGGCTGTATCATGCCGACGGGCAGATCGAGGGAGAGGTGTTCGAATATGGTTCGTTCCTGCAAAGCCGGATGCATCAGGCGGGCGTGACCTGCAGCGACTGCCATGAGCCGCATGGGGCGTCGTTGCGCGCGGAGGGCAATGCGCTGTGCGCGCAATGTCACATGCCGGCAAAATTCGATGTGCCGGCGCATCATCATCATCAGGTCGACAGCGCGGGCGCGCAGTGCGCGAACTGCCATATGCCGACCCGGACCTATATGGGCGTGGATGCCAGGCGCGATCATTCCATCCGGGTGCCGCGGCCGGATCTGTCTGTGAGTCTGGGGACACCGAATGCGTGTTCGGGCTGCCACGCTGAGAAGGATGCGGCCTGGGCGGCGGGCGTGGTGGCCGGCTGGTTCCCCGGTGGTCGGCAGACGCAACCGCATTATGGCCAGGTGCTGGCGGCCGGGCGCGCCGGCGGGGTGGGGGCGGAGCGGCTGGTCGACGGGCTGATCGGCGATCGCGCCGCGCCGGGGATCGCGCGTGCCACGGCGTTGCTTGAGCTGCCGCGGATTGCCACCGCGGCGTCGCTCCCGGTCTGGCGCGCGGCACTGGCCGATC
This sequence comes from uncultured Rhodospirillales bacterium, assembly GCA_903904805.1. GTDB lineage: Bacteria > Pseudomonadota > Alphaproteobacteria > Acetobacterales > Acetobacteraceae > CAIVDX01. The sequence goes on along the minus strand of CAIVDX010000399.1, from coordinate 5,726 downwards.
CCGATCCGCTGGTGCGGCTGGGCGCGGTGCGGGGGCAGCCTGGCGGGGCGTCGACGAATGCGGATCTGCTGCCATTGCTGGCGGACCCGACGCTGGCAGTGCGTACCGAGGCGGCGCGGGCGCTGGCGGGGATTGATCCGATGGGGCTGACCGCGCCGCAGCGTGCGGCTCTGGCACGTGCGACCGAGGAACTGCGTGTGGCATTCATGGTGTCGGCGGATCGGCCGGAGACGCATGTGAATTTCGGGCTGCTCGATACGCGGCTGGGGCTGAGCGGGCGGGCGGCGGCGGATTATCAGACGGCGCTGCGCCTTGACCCGGGCTTTGTGCCGGCGCTGGTCAATCTTGCCGATCTCGATCGCGCGCAGGGGCAGGATGGGCAGGGGGTCGCGCATCTTCAGCAGGCGCTGGCGCTGGAGCCCGACAATGCGGACGCGCATCATGCGCTCGGGCTTTTGCTCGTGCGACGCAAGGATTATCCCGGCGCGCTGCGCGAGCTGGAACGCGCGCAGTCATTGGCGCCGGACAATGCGCGGTATGTGTATGTCTATGCCGTCGCGTTGAATTCCACCGGCGCGCCGACGGCGGCATGGACGGTGTTGCAGCAGGCGCAGACGCGCTTTCCGGCGAACACCGATATCCTCAGCGCGTTGGTCTCCTTCGCGCAGGCGCGTGGCGATGGCGCGGCGGCACTGTCCTATGCGCGGAGTTTGCAGGCGCTGCGGCCAGGTGATGCGCGGTTGGCGGGGCTGATCGCGCAGCTGCAGGCGGCAATGTCGCATTGATGCGCGCGGGCGGTGCTGTGCATACTTGGGTCAACCCGTGCACGGGATGGCCGTGTGCGATGCTGGATGCATGAACAGGATGGACGCCATGATCTCTCGCCGCACGATGCTCGCCGGTGCTGCCACGATGCTGCCGGCTCTGCCGGCGCTCGCCGCCAGTGACGATCCGAAGCTGGATCGCGCCGCTGATGCGGCATTGAAACAATTGGCGGCCAGCAACCCCTCGGGCAAGGTGCTGGGCGAGAAGGCGGTGGGGATTCTGGTGTTTCCGCGCATCGTCAAGGTCGGGTTTCTGCTCGGGGGGGCCTATGGCGAGGGCGCGCTGAAGAAGGGCGGCAAATATGTGGGCTATTACAATTCCGCTGCTGCATCGTACGGATTGCAAGCGGGGGCGCAATGGTTCGGCTATGCGCTGTTCTTCATGAACGAGACGGCGCTCAGCTATCTCGACAAATCCTCCGGTTTTGAGGTTGGCACGGGGCCGAGCGTGGTGGTGCTTGACCAGGGGGCGGCACGCAAGATCAGCTCGACCACGCTGACGCAGGATGTGTATGCGGTGGTGTTCGGCCAACGCGGGCTGATGGCCGGCGTGGGCATCGAAGGCTCGAAGATCACCAAGATCCGGTAGCCAACGCGGCCGTCAGCGAGAGCGGTACCACCCGTGTTGGGTGCCTTTGCCGGGCGCGACGGCGTGTTGGTTTCGGTTGAAAACGGGCTGCGGCGCGGCCCCCGATTGCGATTGACCGGCCGGGGCGCGCGGGCCCTATAGTGCGGTGCACAATTCAGCTGAAAGCGGGTGACGTGGCGGGTTCGATGACGCGGCGGGTGCTGGTAGGGTCCGGGTCGCTGGCGGCGCTGGGTGCGCGCAGCCGGGGGCGCGCGGCGGGGCTGGAGCGGGTGAATTTCGCCTCGGTCAACGCGACCTCGGATGCCGGGGTGTTCCTGGCCGATGATCTCGGGTTTTTCGCCGAGCAGGGCATCGATATCCAATATACCGTGATCGGCACATCGCCGATGCTGATCACCGCGGCGATCACCAGCCAGGTGGATATTGCCGGGCCAGGCATCACGCCCGGGCTGTTCGCCGCGGCGGGGCGCGGGGTGGGCGTGAAGATCGCCGGCGACAAGCAATCTGTGCGGCCGGGCTTTTCGAACACCCGCTTCGTGGTGCGCATGGCGGCGTTCACCGGCGACAAGGCGGAGAGCATCGCGCGGCTGCGCGGCAAGACGCTGGGGATTTCGTCACGCGGATCGGCATCGTTCTATCTGATGGCGAAGACGTTGGCCAAGCACGGGATCGGGTTGGATGATGTGCGCATCGTCGAGATGGAGTTTGCCAACCTCGTGGTGGCGTTGGGCAATGGTGCGATCGAGGGCGGCATGCTGCTGGATCCGTATCTCACCAAGGCGGTGCGCGGCGGCGGCGCGGTGGCGGTTGAGGTGTCGGACAGCGCCGATGTGGTGCCGGGCGGGCGGGCAAGCCTGACCGCGGCGGTGTTCAGCGAGCAGTTCGTTGCCAAACGCGAGCTCGCCCAGCGCTGGATGCTGGCCTATGTGAAGGGCGTGCGGGCCTATAACGACGCCTTCATCCATAACCGCGGGCGTGAGCGCGTGTTCGAGATCATTGCCGCGCACACCCATATTGATCGCGCGCTGGTGGCGGACGGGTTTCCGGTGGGCTTGGATCCGGATCAGCGGATCAGCCTGGCCATGCTGGAGGAATATCAGGAATTCTTCATGCAGATCGGGCTGCTGCGGCAGAAGGTGGACGTGGCGGGGCTGGTGGATGGCTCGTTCGCCGAGCGGGCGGTGGCGGAGTTGGGGCCGTATCGGGGTTAGCCGTGGCGCGCGGTTCGGCGGGGCGAGGCGGTTGGCTCTTGCCTTCGCGGCCGTGTGGTGGTCAGAGAACGGCTTTTCCAACCCTGGAGCCTTCGCTGTGACCGAAACCTCGACCCTTGGCTTTCCTGATGCAGCCCGCCGTTTGGGCGTGTCCGTGCGCGCGCTGCGCCATGCCATTCGCGCCGGCAAGATTCCCGCGCCACCGGTGGTGAGCGCGACCGCGGTGCTGCCGGCGGCGTGGCTGGACAGCGCGGTGGCCGCGGTGGCCGCCTCGCCGAAGGCGCTGAGCTCGCCGACGAAGCAGAAGGTGCCGGCCTTCGCGCGCTATGAGGGCACCTCGGCCTGGCGGAAATACACCAAGCGCGTGCATGATTTTGCGCGTTTCCAGGCGAAGGCCGCCTGAAGGCCGCGATCAGGCGCCACTCGGCGGACATGATGACCCCGCTGACATGATGAAGCCCCGGGCCTCGCTGGCCCGGGGCTTTTTGTTTGGGTGACGGCGGGGCTGACCTAGCTTTGAAGATGCGCCACGGCCTCGATCTCCACGAGGAAGTCGGGGTGGGAGAGGCGGCGGACCTCCACCGTGGTGCTGGCCGGCAGCGCGGCGCCGAAATAGCGCATGCGGGCGTCGGCATGGCGGAAGAATTCGTCGATGTCGGTGGTGTAGGTGGTGGTTTTCACCAGATCGGCGAGGCTGCCGCCGGCCTCTTCCAGGATGATGGTGAGGTTGCGCCCGATCTGGTCGATCTGCGCGCCCATGTCGTTCGCGCCGATCAGGTTGCCATCGACATCGCGCGCCAGCAGGCCGGAGATGAACAGCAATTCGCCGCCGCAGACCGCCTGGGCGTACGCGTAGAGCTTGTGGCCGCCGACGACGCGGCGGAACAGGCGGTCGGGGTCGATGGTGCGACGGCCGGTTTTGGACGCCTTCCTGGCCGCCTTTTTGGCGTCCTTTTTATCCGGCGTCTTAGCCATGGGGCAGGTAGCTCATGTCGACATATTGGGCGATCGGCACGGCCTTGGGCAGCAGGCCGAGATCGGCGAGCGCGTCGATCGGCTTCTGGATCAGGACGGCGTCGATCCGGCCGTCCGGGGCGCGGTAATAGTCTTTTTTGGTCATCACGTAGCTGTCGAGCAGGTCGGTCGGCAGTTTGGTGAGGGCGGCCATCACCTCGACCACCTTGGGACGGTTGGCGGGGTCGGAGATCCAGGCGAGGCCGTGCACATAGTCGGCGAGGAAGGCGCGTGTCGCGGCGGCGTTCTGCGCGAGATAGTCGCGCCGGGCGACATTGAAGATGACCGAGCTCGGGCCCAGCACGTCGGCCCCGGAGAGCAGCATGCGCAGGCCGCCCTTGGCGAGTTCGGCGGCCTCGAAGGGCAGCACCAGACAGCCGCAATCGACGCGGCCGGAGCGGATGGCGGTGCCGATGGAGGGGAAGCCGACCTCGACCATGTTCAGGTCGCGCTTGGGATCGATGTTGTTGCGCTTGAGATAGACCCGCAGCACCAGATCGACCGCCGAGCCGAAGGCGTTCACCGCGACGGTTTTGCCCCGCAGGTCGTTGGCGGTTTTGATCGGCGAGCCCTCAAGCACGAAAAAGCCGTTGGTGGCGTAGCCGGGTGCGCCGTCCTGATAGTTGTCGCAGATGACGCTGAGACCGGTGCCGAAAGCCTCTTTCACCAGGCCGGCGGCGAAGGCGGAGCAGGAGAGGGTGCCCAGGTCGGCCTCACCGGCGGCGAGCAGCGAGGCGGCCTGCGGGGTGCCGTTGGAGAAGGTGAAGCGCAGATCATACTCCTTGCCGCGGCGGGGCAGCGCCTCGGCGGGGATTGCCGGGTCGAAGATCACCGTTTCGATCTCAGATGAGCCAAAGCCGCCGCCGGTGACGTAGCGCAGGAGCGGGACGCCGTCGGCGCGGGCGAGGGGGGCGCGGGCAGTGGCCAGTGCCGCGGCGCTGCCGGCCAGCAGCAGGCGGCGGCGGATGGTTCCAACAGCTGATGTCATGCGTGGCCCTCTCGTGAAGTGTGCCGCACCGGACAGGAAATATCGTTTTCCCCGCGTGCCGGCATGGTGCAGTGCGACGTTGCCGCCCGGGCGGGAGGCTGTCAACGCGGCGCGAAACTTGCCTAGTGTTGGCGGTGGCAGACGGGATGGGCAGGCGGATGGACGGCGACTTCGTGCCAGGTGCGGGCATCAGCGCGATCGAGAGCCGGGGGCTGACGCGCAGCTTCGAGGGCAAGGGCGCGCGCGTGGATGCCTTGGGGCCGGTGGATCTGCGCATCGCGCCAGGCGAGTTTGTCTCGATCGTCGGGCCGTCGGGCTGCGGCAAGAGCACATTTTTATATATTCTGGGCGGGTTTTTGCAGGCGAGCGCGGGCAGTCTGCTGTGCAATGGGCGGCCGATCACCGGGCCCGGTGTGGATCGCGGCATCGTGTTCCAGGAATATGCGCTGTTTCCGTGGCTGAGCGTGGCGGACAACATCGCCTATGGGCTGCGGATGAAGGGCACGCCCGAGAAGGAACTGCGCGAGCGGGTGGCGGCGGCGATCGCGATGATCGGGCTGGGCGGGTTCGAGACGCGCTTTCCACGGGAGCTGTCGGGCGGGATGAAGCAGCGCGTGGCGCTTGCCCGCACGTTTGTATACGAGCCGGACATTCTGCTGCTGGATGAGCCGTTCGGCGCGCTCGACAGCCAGACGCGGGAGCTGATGCAGGATGAGTTGCTGAAGCTGTGGCGGGCGAGCGGCAAGACGGTGCTGATGGTGACGCATGATGTCGCCGAGGCGGTGTATCTGTCGAACCGGGTTTGCGTGATGTCGGCACGGCCGGGGCGGGTGGTGGAGTCGTTCGATGTGGCGCTGGATCACGCGCCGGGGCGCGAGGCGGTGATGCTGTCGGACGACTATCGCGCGCTGCATGACCAGGTGTGGCTGGCGGTGCGGCGGCAGGCGGGTGCGGCACGGTGAGGCGGCTGGCGCTGAACCTGCTGCCCTTCGCGCTGGTGCTGGGGCTGTGGCAGGCGGTGAGCAGCCTGGGGATCGCGCCGGCGGAGGCGCTGCCGAGCGTCGTGGCGGTGGCCAAGGCGCTGGTGGATCTTCTTGGTG
>CAIVDX010000398.1 GCA_903904805.1 uncultured Rhodospirillales bacterium | reverse complement strand
GGGGCGGTGGCGAGGCACCATCTCAGCCCTGGGCTGCGAGGTCCAGCCACTCTTGCTCAGTCAAAACCTTGATGCCCATTTCGACCGCGCGCTTGGCTTTTGAGCCGGCGTCCTCACCGACCACGACGTAATCGGTTTTTTTCGCGACGCTGTCGGTCACCTTAGCGCCGAGCGCCTCCGCCCTTGCCTTCGCCTCAGGCCTTGTCATCTGCGCCATGCTGCCGGTGAACACAATCACCTTGCCGGCCAGCACGCCACCCTCCGCTGCCACTTCAGGCGTAATGGACAGCTCCGCCGCCAGCGCATCGAGCGTGGCGCGGTTGTGGGGCTCGGAAAAGAAATCCGCGAGTTCCTCGGCAATCGCAGGGCCGATACCCACGATGCTGCCCAGCGTGAGTCTGGCGTCCGACCCGATCTCGGTGGCCGCGATCATCTGGGCGCGCCAATTCCGGAAATCACCATAGTTGCGGGCCAACAGCTTCGCGTTGGCCTCGCCGATGCGGCGGATGCCGAGCCCGAAAATGAACCGCGCGAACCCGATGGTCCGCCGTGCCTCGATCGCGCGCAGCAGATTGGCCACGGACAATTCCGCCCAGCCCTCCAGCGTGGAAAGTTGCGCGACCTTGTTGTGCAACCTGAAGATATCCGCGGGGGCGGCAATCAGCCCGGCGGCGAACAAATGCTCGATGCTGCGCTCGCCCAGACCATCAATGTCGAACGCCGCGCGGCCAACCATATGGCGCATGCGCTCGACAATCTGTGCGGCGCAGATCAGGCCGCCGGTGCAGCGGCGCACAACCTCGCCCTCCGGCCGCACCGCGTGGCTGCCACACACCGGGCACAGCGTGGGAAACACATAGGGCGCCGAATCGGGCGGGCGCAGCGCCGAAACCACCTCGACGATCTGCGGGATCACGTCGCCCGCCCGCTGCAGCACAACGCTGTCACCGATACGGATATCCTTGCGCGCGATCTCGTCCTCATTGTGCAGCGTCGCACGCGAGACCAGCACGCCGCCGACATTCACCGGCTCCAGCTCCGCCACCGGTGTGAGCGCACCGGTGCGCCCAACCTGGATGCGGATGTCACGCAAGATGGTCTGCGCGCGTTCGGCGGGGAACTTCCAGGCGATCGCCCAACGCGGCGCACGGCCGACAAAGCCGAGCCGGCGCTGCAAGGCGAGATCGTCGATCTTGTAGACCACGCCATCAATATCATAGCCGAGCCCGGCACGCCGACCGCCCATCTCGTCCTGAAACGCGGCGGCCTCATCGGCACTGCCCAGCACGCGCGACAGCGGATTGACGGTGAAACCCCAACCGCGCAGGCGCTCGAGCCAGTGCCAATGCGTTTCTGCCACCTTCTCGCTCGCCTCGCCCATCGCGTAGGCGAACAGGCTCAGGGGGCGCGCCGCGGTGATCTCCGCATCCAACTGGCGCAGGCTGCCGGCGGCGGCATTGCGCGGATTGGCGAAGGTCTTTTGTCCAGCGGCCGCCTGCGCCTCATTCAGGGCGAGGAAATCGGCCTTGCTCATGAACACTTCGCCGCGCACCTCGATCAGCGCGGGAAACGGTGCTGGCAGGCTGGCGGGGATCGAGGCAATGCGGCGGATATTGGCCGTCACATCCTCGCCCTCCGCGCCATCGCCGCGGGTTGCGCCGGCCACCAGCACGCCGTTCTCGTAGGTCAGCGAAATCGACAGCCCGTCGATCTTCGGCTCGCCGACGAAACGCAGGGATTGCGGATCGATGCCCAGAAAGCGGCCCGCCCGGGCGCAGAAATCGGTGAAATCCTCAGGCGCGAAGGCGTTGTCGAGCGAGAGCATCGGCACACGATGGCGGTGCTTGGCAAAGCCCGAGGCCGGGGCGGCGCCGACCCGAATCGTGGGGCTGTCCGCGCGGACCAAGGCGGGGAACGCCGCCTCGATCTCGCTGTTGCGCCGACG
>CAIVDX010000397.1 GCA_903904805.1 uncultured Rhodospirillales bacterium | reverse complement strand
TGGTGGCGATCCAGCAATACGTCATACCGGGGATCATTCCGGTAGTGGGCGGCTAGCAGAGAGGATTGTGGCTCTTAGGTCTCTGCCGGTGGGCTCAAATCGAACCGCGATCGTCATCGAACGAGGTGAAATCAAGTCTTCACCGCAGCGCCAAATGCTGCTGCATGCAAACCTGTACTTCAGCTGTGGCCGGAATCTGGCGTGAAGCCGGCCTCGCGGATGCCAAGTTCGGCGGCCAGTTCGTCGTTTTCCGAGCTGTCACCTGTGACGCCCACCGCGCCAATCAATGTTCCGGCGTTGTCGCGCAACAACACGCCACCGAGCATCACCAGAAAGGGCAGACGAGTGAACTGGCCCACGCTGGCAACGAAATCAGGCTTGTCGCGGGCCCGCCGGGCAAGCGCGCGTGCACCCATGCCCATGGTGATCACGCTGGCGGCCTTGGCGATGGCCACATCGGCGCGGGTGGGCGCGATGCCGTCCTCGCCGAGGAATGCGCGCAGCACGCCACGTTCGTCGAGCACCGCCACCGCCAGAGGCCGCATCGCGCGCTGCCGTGCCGCAGCCAGCACCGTGGCCGCGACGCGGTGCGCGGTGGCGAGATCGAGGGCGGTCATTCGGTGCCGCGCTTCGGTTTGCGCATCTTGCTAGTCCGGATCAACAACTGTGACCACGCCGCCCGGATTGTCGGTGATCGCCACCGTGGTGAAATATTCGATCTGCGGATACATGCCGTACCGCTCGAGAATCCCGTCCAGCCAAGGGCCCTGATAGAAGGCCTTGGCATCGGCGATGCTGCGCCACTGATAGACGCCGCCAGCGGTCCCGGTTTCGCTCCAGATGAACTGCTTGCGGATCAGCCCCTCGGCGTCGCCGAAGCCTTTCGAGATCTTGATGAAATGCGCACGGCACGCCTCGCGGCCGATGCTGGCGGGCAACTGGTAGCGCACGATGGCGGTGATCATGGTGTCAAAATCCTCTCTGCGGCTTCTGCCCCTCATACACCCATGTCCGGCCCGGCCGGCCATCGGCGATCGCGACCAGTTCCTCGGCGATCAGACGGCGCAGCCTGATGACGCAGATGTCGGAGCGGCCAAGAACTTCCTGCGTGCGATCGGCAATCGCGCCCTGACCGCCCTGCGCGACCGAATCCTCGATCACCAGAAGCCGAGGATGATCGAGCACGTCGGACAGATCAAGCTTGCCGGCGAGGATGTCGCGCGCGACATCGATGGTCGGGCGGGCCTGCGCGCAGCGCTGCTGGAAGGCCGCCTGCGCCGCCAGATAGGCGGGCTGCTCCGCCTGCGGCACCACCGCCGAGTGCACGATGAAGCACAGATGATTCTCATCGTCGGTGGGCACCAGGATGACATAGGTGTCGCGCCAGCCGCCGGCACCGGCGAGCCCGTTGAACGGCGGGATGATGATGCGCATCACGTTGGGGAAGACATACAGCGTGGTGCGCTCCATCCCGTCGGCGACCCGGCTGTGGCGCACCATGCCGAAGGGCGTGTCCTCCGGCCACAGTTCCGGCAACGTCAGTTCACGGCCGAGCGCGCGGTGCGATCCACCAGGACTGTGGACGAAGGCGACATGCACCTCGTCGGTGTGATTTTCGTAGGTCTGGAACCAGTTGCACGGGAAGCGGTCGCATGAGCTTTCCACCAGGCCGCCATCGTCGAATGCCGGATAGGGCGGAAAGGCCGGCGGCTCACCCTCGCCGAAATAGGCGAAGATCAGCCCCAGATGCTCGCGCGTCGGAAAGGCCGGGATCGAGATGTGCGGGGCCGCGCCAGAGGGCTTTTCCGCCGGCCGTTCGGTGCAGGCGCCGCCGCCATCGTAGGTCCAGCCGTGATAGAGGCAGCGGATCGCATCGCCCTTCACCCATCCGGTGGACAGTTGCGTGCCGCGATGGGCGCAGCGGAAACCGACCACATGCGCGATGCCGGACTCGCCGCGATAGAGGGTGAAATGCTCACCCATGATATGGATCGGCTTCGCCTTGCCAACCGCCAGCTCGGCCGAAACAAAGACTGGCTGCCAGAACTTGCGGAGGAAGATGCCACCTGGCGTGCCTGGCCCGGCCGACGCGAAATCAACCGATCGCAGAGTTTCATTGACCACATTGTCATTCATCGCGATCGGCCCCCTGCCGTTTGCCCGCTGAAGGCGTGAGGCTAGCTCTGCCGCCGCGGCAAAAGGAAGCAGGCCAACGCTGATTTTAGCGCATGGTCCTATAGCAGGTGGGATATCAATCCGCCGCTGCCTGGCCCATCAGGTCGGTGTCGACGGGGATGTCGGCAGCCTTTTTCAGGCAGCTCAGAAACAGCATTTCCGCCGCCGACACTGCGCGTGCGCGTAACCGCACCGCGCAGACCGCCCAGCTTGAGCCCTCGTCACTGACCGGCAGGATGGCGGCGGCGCCGAGGTCCCTCTCGAACCATCGCGCCAGGCGCATCGGCAGCGCGGTCAACATGGCCGCCTCACGCACCAGGCTGATCACATATTGAAGATGCATCGACTCCACGATGATCGGCGGCCGCCCAGGCGCATGCATCAGCAGGTTCCGCTCGACAATCCGCCGCGTTGATGTCGCCATCGGCGTCATCACCCAGCGCTGATCCGCCAGATCCGCCCAGCCCAGTCGCGGCCGCCGCGCCAACGGATGGTCGTGCGCCGCCAGCACGCCGACATGCTCCTGATACAGCACGTCAATCGCCAGATCCTCCTTGGCGAATTCGCGGATATCGAGATGGGTGATGATCAGATTATAGCGCCCGGCGAGAAGGTCGGGCATCAGGCCGTCGGCGAAATTATTGCCGATCCTGACAGTCAGGTTGGGGTTCTGGCGGTTCGCCTGTTCGATGGCGCTGACCAACAGAGGCGGCGAACATCCGCCCTGCACGCCAATTTCGATCGCACCGCCGACACCGCGCGAGAGCGCCGCGAAATCCGCCTCGGCGCGGTCGAGTTGGCTGAGCACCTGCTGCGCGTGCCAGATCAGGCTTTGGCCGAACGGCGTGGGGGTCATGCGCCGTGTGGTGCGCTCGAACAGGCTGGCCCCCAGCATCGCCTCGATGTCCGACAGGCCGCGCGAGATGGCCGATTGCGAGGTGTGCAGCACATCGGCGCAGCGGCTGACGCTGAGTTCGCGGCCCAGCGCATCGATCAGACGCAGATGGCGGACGGTCAGGAACTGCTTGAACTGCATGACACCACGCCCCACGCCCCACGCCCCACGCCCCACGCCCCACGCACCACGACCCTGACCGGCCGGTGCCGCAAGGTAGGCCGGGCCCCCGCGCACGCATTCGCCACTCATATCAAAGCCGATATTGCTCCATGCAAATTCCATACCCCCGAGAAAATTCTCGCGACGATCGGCACCAAACATCACCAAGATGTCGCGCCGCTGCGGATCACCGCCCTTCGACCGGGCGGCCGCGCGCAACCTGATCGCAAGAAGAGGGGTATGCGATGCCGTTCGTGATGGAGACCGCGCTCAAGGAAGATGCCGAAGCGGGCCTGCCGCCGGCCGGCCCGGTCGCGGTGAACGTGACCACGCTGATCGACGCCGGCGTCGGCCGCTACCAGATCGGGATCTTCGTGATCTGCTTCATGATTTCGCTGATGGATGGCCTCGATTCACAGATCGCCAGCGTCACGGCCCCGACCATCGTGCGCGACCTGGATCTGCCGCTGAGCGTGCTGGGCCCGTTGCTGTCGGCCTCGCAGGTTGGCTCGCTGCTGGGCGCTTTGCTGCTGGGCGCGTGCGGCGATCGCTTCGGCCGACGCCCAACGGTGATTGTCTGTGCGCTGCTGTTCAGCTGCGCCACATTGGCCACCGCCTTCGCGCACACCGCGCCGGTGCTGCTGGCGCTGCGGGTGATCACCGGAATGGGGGTGGGGGGTGCATTGCCGTGCTACCTGGCGCTGGTGGCGGAATATACACCCACGCACCGCCGTGCCAGCACGGTCGCGCTGGCCTTCAGCGCGGTGCCGGGCGGTGGCATCATCGCCGGGCTGCTTGGCGCTTTTCTGCTGCCGATCTATGGCTGGCACGTGGTGTTCTATTTCTGCAGCGCCCTGTCGCTGCTGATCTGCATCGCGGCCGTTCGCACCCTGCCGGAGTCGCTCGGCTTCCTGATTGCCCGCGGAGCTCCCGCCGCGCGGATCCGTCGCGTCGTGCAGCGTCTGCGCCCGCAACTGGTGCTCCCGGCCGACACCATCTTCACCACCCTTGAGGAGCGCGCGGACGGAGTGCCTGTGAAGCGGCTGTTCTCTGAGTCCCGCGCGCCGATGACCCTGCTGCTGTGGCTCGCCTTCCTGGTCAGCTATGTGGTGGTCATCGGCACATTGGTCTGGACGCCAGGGCTGATGCGCCAGGCCGGCATGTCGGTGGCAGGGGGCTCGCTCATATTGATGTTCTCCAACATAGGCGGGGTGGCGGGCATACTCGGGGCCGGTCAACTGGTTGACCGCTTCCCGCGGCATGCCTTCTCGTTGAAAGCGGGGTTGTTCCTGTTTGGCGCGATCGCCACCGCGCTCTTTGGCGCGGTCGCTCCGGCCTTCGCGCTGGCGGCCATGTTCGCCGCCCTGTCGAGCTTCCTTGTCGCGGCTGGCCAGTCCGGGCTGTATGCGCTGGCGGCGATGGTCTACCCGACCTTCATGCGCTCGACGGGCATCGGCTGGGCGTCGGCGTGCGGGCGGATCGGCGCGGCCTTGGGGCCGCTGCTTGTGGGGCTGATGGTCACTGCCAGTTGGTCGCCACAGACGGTCCTGCTCGGCCTTGGCCTGAT
>CAIVDX010000396.1 GCA_903904805.1 uncultured Rhodospirillales bacterium | reverse complement strand
CGCGAGGAAGCGAGCCGCGGCATGCGGGAATCGGAAGGCAAGTAAAACCGCAGTGCCACGGCTCTGGCGCAGGCCCGCGCGCGCCCGCCCGCCTGCTGCACCGCATCATTCTCCTTGACATTCCACCCGGACACGCCGATGTCTGCTCCGTCGGCTGCGTTGCAGCGGATATGTGTGCGAGTCAGCGTGTGGATCGGTTGATCCGATTCCAGGACCGCGCGTTTCAATCCCCCCGTTCGAGAGCCCCATACACGCAGGGCGTTCGACCCTGCCGCTGTTTCGGCGCGCTGATGCGCGTCCGGCGGTCTGAAAGTGTTTATGGACCATGTTGCTTGAGAATGATCGTCCGGTGGACGAGTCTGCCCCCATCCCGGTTGCCGCCGAGGCCACCTTCGCTGACCTGGGCCTTGCGCCCTCGCTGCTGCATGCGCTGACCAAATCCGGCTACACCAAGCCCACGCCGATCCAGGCGCAGGCAATTCCCACCTTGTTGACCGGGCGCGATCTGCTCGGCATCGCACAGACCGGCACCGGCAAGACGGCGGCCTTCGCGCTGCCGATCCTGCATCGCCTCGCCGAAAAGCGGGTTCGCCCCGCCCGCAACTCCGCACGCTGCCTGGTGCTGAGCCCGACGCGTGAACTCGCCGGCCAGATTGCCGAAAGCTTCAAGACCTACGGCGCCGGCATGGGCTTTCTTGTCACCACCGTGTTCGGCGGTGTGGGCTATGCCGGCCAGATCCGCGCGCTGAGTGGCGGTGTCGACGTGCTGGTGGCCACCCCCGGCCGTCTCATCGACCATATCAAGGCTGGCCATCTGAAGCTGGGCTTCACCGAGTTCTTCGTGCTCGATGAGGTCGATCAGATGCTCGATCTCGGCTTCCTGCAGCCGATCCGCTCGATCGCCAAGGATCTGCCGGGCAACCGACAGAACCTGTTCTTCTCGGCAACCATGCCGACGGAGATTGGCAAGTTGGCCGGTGAGCTGCTGCGTGATCCGGTGCGCGTGTCCGTCACCCCGGTGGCGACCACGGCGTCGAAGGTCACCCAGCGCGCCATCGTGACCGAGACCGGCAACAAGAAGCGCCTGCTGCTCGAGCTGTTCACCAACCCGGCGATCGCGCGCGCCATCGTGTTCACCCGCACCAAGCGCGGTGCGGACAAGGTGGCCGAGATGCTCGAGAATGCAGGCGTGCGCACCGAGGCGATCCATGGCAACAAGAGCCAGGGTCAGCGCGAGCGTGCGTTGAAATGCTTCCGCGACGGCCAGGCCCGTGCGCTGGTCGCCACGGACATCGCCGCGCGCGGCATTGATGTTGATGGCGTCAGCCATGTCATCAACTTCGAAATGCCGGATGAGGCGGAGCGCTACGTGCATCGCATCGGCCGCACCGCGCGCGCCGGGGCCGATGGCATCGCGATCGCGCTGGTGGCGCCCGATGAGCTGGGCATGCTGCGGCAGATCGAGAAGCTGACGCGCCAGACCATCGGCCTGGAGGATCGCCGTGATTTCGACAGCGTTCCTTTGGAGCAGCTGGTGCCGGTGCCCGGTGACGGTCGGCCGAAGCGTGGCAATAACGGCCCGCGTGGAAATTCACGCCCGGACTCGCGCGTGAGCGTGAAGCCGTTTGGTGGGCGGCCGGCGAAGAAGTCTTTCCGGAAGTGAAGGCAAGCGCTTCTTTTTTGCAAAAAAGAAGCAAAAAACTTCTATAAGTTTGGTGCGGGGGTATCCCATGTGGGGTACCCCTGAAACCAACGAGACAAAGTCTTTTTGGTTCTTTTCTTCAGAAAAGGAACATTCTTGCTTTCAGTGCAGTTTGACATCCGGCCCTGACGACCTGGCCACCAGATTGCTGAGTGTACGCATTGCTACCGATGAGCCGCCATGCAGCGCGGCCTCGTGCATCTTGTAGAGCGAGCGGTACATCAACCGCGCGAACATCCCTTCGATGAACATCGATTTTCCCACCACGAAGCCCATCAGGCTGCCGACGGTACTGTATTTCCCGAGTGACACCAGCGAGCCGAAATCGCGATAGACAAAGTCCGTGAGCGGCGTGTTCGCAAGGCGGGCCTCGATCTGCCGGACCATGTGGCTGGCCATCTGATGCGCCGCCTGGGCGCGCGGCGGAATGGGTGGCTTGTCCGCGTCGGGCTTGAGAAACGCGCAGTCGCCGATGGCGAAGATATTCGGATCGCGGGTGGTCTCCAGCGTGGGCTTCACCACCAGCTGGTTGATGCGGTTGGTCTCCAGCCCGCCAATGTCCTTGAGCACATCGGGCGCTTTCACGCCGGCTGACCAGACGACGAGCTCGGAGGGGATCAGCTCGCCGCTGTCGAGCACCACGCCATCGGCGCGCACCTCGGCCACGCGCGCGCCGGTGCGCACCTGCACCCCGAGCGATTCGAGCAGCGCGCGGGTCGAGACGGAAATCCGTTCAGGCAGGGCCGGCAGGATGCGGGGCGCGGCCTCGATCAGGACGATCTTGATGTCCTCGGTGGGGTTGATGCGATCCATACCGTAGGCCACAGCGGCGCGCACCGTGCGGTGCAGCTCGGCGGCCAGCTCGGTGCCGGTGGCGCCCGCGCCGATGATGGCGATGTGCAGCTGCCCTGGCCGGACCGGCTCGGCCTGGGAGTTCGCGCGAAAACAGGCGTTGATCAGCCGGCGATTGAACCGCGTGGCCTGGGTCGGCGTCTCCAGCGGCACCGCGAATTCGGCGGCACCTGGCGTGCCGAAATCATTGGTGATGCTGCCGATCGCCATGACGAGCGTGTCATAGGGGATCAGCCGTGCGGGGGTGACCTCACGACCTTCCTCGTCGTTCATCGCGCCGATCTGGAGATGGCGGTTGACGCGGTCGAGCCCGGTGACCGCGCCGTAGCGGTAGATGAAATGGTGCCAGTGCGCCTGAGCCAGGTAGTTGAGCTCGTGCTGGGAGCGATCCAGGCTGCCGGCGGCGACGGAGTGCAGCAGCGGCTTCCACAGATGCGTGCGTGAGCGATCGACCAGCGTGATGTGCGCGCGGCCACGCTTGCCCAGCGTGTCTCCGAGTTTGGTGACGAGTTCCAGACCCGCCGCTCCGCCGCCGGCAACGACGATGCGGTGCGCGCCGGCATTCGCGCCGGTCGCGGGAACAAGGTGGGGAGACTGCTGGGTCATGACGGGGAGCCAGGCCTCACTGTCGGTTAAGGGAGCAGCGTGCCGGGGCCGACACCGAATCGCAACGGAAATCTTGCCGCGCCCACGCCCATGGTGGCTTGACGGCACCCACGTTTGCCTGTGTGGATGGGCCAACGCTCACAGGCCGGGACAACCGGTCGGCGCCTTGGGAGGATCTCGACATGATGCGACGCAGCCTGTTGGCGGCCCCGCTGCTGGCCGTGCCGTTTGGAGTGCCGGCCGTGGTGCGGGCGCAGACCGCTGAAAAGCTCGGCATTGGCTACACCACCGGCGATTCGCTCTCCGCCTTCATGGCCAAGGATCGCGGCCTGTTCGCGGCCGCCGGGTTTGATGTCACCGTCAGCTACATCGCGATGAATTCCAACATGCCGGCAGCACTGATGTCGCACTCATTGCAGGTCGGCGCGGTGACCAGCACGGTGTTTCTGCAGGCGGTGGATAACGGCATCGATCTTGTGGCACTGGTGGGCGGTACCTCGGTCGGGCCGAAGAATGCCGACACCTATGGCATCGTTGTTCGTTCCGGGCTCGAATATACCAATCCGCGGGACCTGATCGGCAAGAAGGTCGGCGTGCCCGGCCTCGGCGCGATCATGCATGTGCTGTTCGTCGAGTGGCTGCGCGGCAAGGGGATCAAGGCCGCCGAGGTGACGATGGTGGAAGCCACCTTCCCGGCGATGCCTGATCTGCTGAAAGCCGGCACGCTGGATGCGGTGTTGAGTCTGGAACTGTTCACCAAACGGATGGCATCGATGGGCGTAGGGCGCTTCGTGGGCAGCTTCGTCGATGACCTTCCCGCACAGGTTCCGGGATTGATCTATGTGGCGACACGCGATTGGGCGACCGCGAACCAGGCCGCGGCACGTGCGGTGCGCACGGCGATCACCGAAGGGGCCGCCTATGGCGCTGCCCATCCGGACGAGGCGCGGGTCGCAATTGGATCGTATACGAAATTGCCACCCGAGGTGGTCGCGCATCTGAGCCTGCCGGACAGCACGCCGGCTCTGCCCGCCGACAGCTTCAGCTGGATGATCGAGGTGATGCGCCGGCAGGATCTGCTGCATGGCGCGATCGACCAGGCGCATCTGCGCTTTGCGTAGGCCAGGAATTCAGACCACTCGAAGAGGAGATCAATGAATATGACTGAGAGAAAGCCGATCCGGCGCATCGTGACCGGGCATGATGCGAACAATGTCGCGAAGGTGCTGATCGATGCGCCGGCGGCCAATGTGCGGCAATCCGCGGCGGGCACCGTGTCGACGCTGATGTGGTGCACCGACAGCATGCCGACCGTGATGCCGATCGGCGAGGCGATCGAGGATATGGGCGCACGCAAGCTCGGCACCCCGCCACCAGCGAACGGCACGCGCTTCACGGTGAATGACTTCCCGCCTGGCAATACCGCCACGATGCACCGCACCGAGACGGTCGATTATGTGCTGGTGCTGTCAGGCAGCATCGACATGGACATGGATGACAGCACGATCACGCTGCACCAGGGCGACATCATGATCCAGCGCGGCACCAACCATGCGTGGGTCAATCGCGGCACTGAAACGGCGCGCGTGGCCTTCGTGCTGATCGACGCCGAGCCGCTGGGCATCGGCCACGCGGTGGCGCGCGGCGCGCCGGCGGAACATGTCACGGAGAAAAAATAATGGCACGCGTTGCGGATCTCGCGCCGGAGGCGATGACCCCCGAGCAGAAGGTGCTCTATGAGGAGATTGCGGCGAAGCGTCATGGCACCGTGCGCGGGCCGTTCGCGATCTGGATGCGCAAGCCGACGCTGGGCGATCGTGCCAACCGCCTCGGCAATGCGCTGCGTGTTGAGGGCAAGATCGAGAAGCGTCTGTTCGAGCTGATGGTTCTGATTGTCGCGCGGCATTTCTCGGCACAGTACGAATGGTTCGCCCACGCGCATCAGGCGCTGAGCGAGGGCGTGTCGGATGATGTCGTCGAGGCGTTGCGGCATGGCAGGGCGCCTGCCTATGTGCGCGATGACGAGGCGCTGGTGGATGCCATCACGCGGGCCACGCTGGCCGGCGGGGTGATCGATGCGGCTTTGTATCAGCGCGGGCTGGATCATTTCGGGCTTGACCTGATGATCGAACTCGCCGCCTCGATCGGCTTCTACACGATGGTGGCGATGACGCTGAACGTGTTCGATGCGCCGGTGCCCGATGGCAGCCGGCCGCTGCCCGATCTCTGAGATGTGGCAGCTGCTGTGCGCGTTGCTGCTGTTGCCGTCAGCGTGTTTCGCGCAGATACCGGTCTGGCGGCACGGCGTGTTCATCCCGAAGTCCGATGCCGGCATCGTGCTGATGAACGCCCGCGGCGGCTTCGCCCAACGTGCCGGCGTGGATCTGCAGATCGTCGAGATGAAGGACGATCCCGGGCTGATCCGCGCGCTGATGTCGGGCGATCTGGACAGCATCGAGGGCGGACCGGGCATCGGCATATTGGCGGCCGCCCATGGCGGTGATGTGCGGGTGCTGGGCTGCTATTGGCCCACCCTGCCGCATGGCATTTTCGTGCGTGAGGGCATCAATGCGGCGGCGGATCTGCGGGGCCGCAAATTCGCCATCGCCGGGCCCTCCGGTGCGCCTGACCTGGTCGCGCGGGCCTATCTGAGACAATATGATGTGCCGCGCGAGAGCGTGACATTCGCCGATCTCGGCGGCGATTCCGATCGCTACAAGGCGCTGCTGGCAGGTGTGGTTGATGCCACCGTGGTGTCGATGGAGTACGTCCCGCTCGCGCAACGGGCGGGGCTGCATCTGCTGGTCGCCGCGCGTGAGGTGATGCCGAACTATATTCGCACATGTATCGAAACGAGTGCGCGGGCGATCGCGCGGCGGCGGGCGGATGTGGTGGGCTTTGTCGCCGGCGAGATGGCGGCGCTGGAGTTCGCCATGTCGCATCGTGAGGAGACGCTGGCCCTCACGCGCGAGGTGACCCGGCTGCCGGCGGATGATCCGCGGCCCGGCTATATCTACGACGATGCGGTGCGCAGCGGATCGATCGACCCGACGATGCGCATCCCGATGGACAGGCTGAACTGGATGCAGGAGCAGCTCATCGAACTGGGCAATCTGCAGACGCGGATGGATCTGGCGCGGCTGGTGGATGGGTCGGTGCGTGCGGATGCGCTGGCGCGCGGCGCGACACGATAGTGGAATTTCGCAGGTGATCGCGTCAGCCGGGCGATGCGCAGGTGAAACATTGGCGCTGCTGTTCTCCGGCGCGTTCGATGCGGCGGATGTCGCATCGGTTCACAAGATCGGTCTGACGCACAGCCGCATCGGGCTGGAGCCGCGCTGGTATGTGGGGGGCGATGCCTCCACGCTCAATCACCTTCATCGCCTGGCCTGCGAGGCCTGTTCCAACTGGCGGCGGCGGTTGCGCGGTCAGCCGTGGCCGGGCGCGGTGCGCTTCCATGCGGCGGCGAGTTTGTCGGCGGTTGTCTGGTAATAGGCTTTGGCGTCTTTCCAGCCGTCGAGCGTGGCTTTGTCCAGCCGGTCTTCCGCCTCCTGGGCGTTCTTCCAGGCGCGGGTCAGTTCGGCGCTCGCGTCGGCGCCGAGGTCTTTTCCGGTCGCTTTCTGCTCGGTGGTCCAGGCGTCGATCTTGGCATGCCACGCCGCCATCTCGGCACGCGCGCGGGCGCGCCAGGTGCTGGCCTCATCCGCGGGTGCGGCGGCGGCCTGGGCCGGCATCTGCGATGGCGGCGTCTGCGATGCGGTTTGGGCGTGGGCGCAGAGCGGGGCAAGCAGCAGGCATTGGCTGAAAATGAGGGCGAGCGGCGCGCGGTTCATCGGAGGTCTCCTGGGCAGAGGTCGGGCTGCTTGGGTGGGGTGCGGCGTTGGGCCTGTCTGAGGCATATGCGCAATCGTCGCGCGGCCGGTGCCGGTGCGGCAGGCTCGGAAACTACGCAGGCCGGACATGCGGATGCAGCGACTCTCATTGACCCACCCCGGTCAGGTGCTAGCTTCAAGGGCCGGATCTCCCGGTAAAGGCCCCGATGGACCAGAATTTTGCCCCGCCTCTGGGCGCCCTGCTGGGCGCCGGCTCGAACGCAGCGTTGCCCGGCGGACTGGATGCGCGTGCGGCGGCGGTGCTGCGCGAGATCGTTGAGGCGTACGTCGCCAATGGTGAGCCGGTGGGCTCGCGCACCCTGTCGCGCCGCCTGCCGATCAGCCTGTCGCCGGCGACCATCCGCAATGTGATGGCCGACCTCACTGACGCGGGCCTGTTGTTCGCGCCGCACACCTCCGCGGGCCGGCTGCCCACCGATCGCGGCCTGCGGCTGTTCGTTGACGGGCTGTTGCAGTTCGGCGAGCTGAGCGAGGCCGACCGCGACGCGATCGGCACCACGCTGGCGGCCTCGGGCAAGTCGATGGAAGACACGCTGGCGGATGCCTCGATGATGCTGTCGGGTCTGTCCTCGGCGGCCGGGCTGGTGCTGGCGCCGAAATCCGAAGGGGCGGTGAAGCATATCGAGTTCGTCGGGCTCGGGCCGGGCCGTGCGTTGGTGGTGCTGGTCGGCGCAGATGGCCAGGTGGAAAACCGGGTGATCGAAACCCCGCCCGGTCTGCCGCCCAGCTCGCTTGAGCAGGCCTCGAACTATCTGAATGCGCGGCTGTCCGGGCGCACCCTGGCCGAGCTGCAGCGGCGG
>CAIVDX010000395.1 GCA_903904805.1 uncultured Rhodospirillales bacterium | reverse complement strand
GGGCTTCACCCACGCCTTCGCCCGCGTCGCCACCGCGCTCACACCGCCACTGATCGCCGCCCTGATCATCGCCACCAACTGGCGCAGCTCCTTCTATATCGTTGGCGCCGCCACGCTGGTGTTCGCCGCGATCTGGTACGCCTGGTTCCGCGACGACCCCGCCAGGCATCCCGGCGTCACGCCGGAGGAACTCGCCCGGCTGCGCCCGATCCGCGCCCGCGTGCCCGGCGAGACGATCCCGCTGAAGGCCCTGGGCATCCGCCTGTGGGCCCTGGTCGCCACCTTCTTCTGCTATGGCTGGACGCTATGGGTCTATCTCACCTGGCTGCCCACCTTCTTCAGCCAGCAATTCCATATGGACCTCAAAGGCTCGGCCCTGTTCTCCGGCGGCATTCTGCTCGGCGGCGTGCTCGGTGACGCCGCCGGCGGCCTGCTGTCCGACCATCTCTACAAGCGCACCGGCCGGCTGGAGATCGCCCGCAGCTGGCAGATCACCGTGGGTCTGGCACTCACCTTCTGCGCGCTGCTCACCGTGCTGTTCACCACCGACCTCACCGCGGTCGCCATCGCGCTGACGGTGGCGCTGTTCTTCCTGGAAATCGCCGTCGGCCCGCTCTGGCTGTGCACGATGGACATCGCCCCCCGCTACGCCGGCACCGCCGGCGGCTATCTCAGCATGGGCTTCGCCGCCGCCGGCATCCTCTCGCCACTCTGCTTCGGCCTGATGGTCGACCTCACCGGCGACTGGCAGCTGCCCTTCGCCATGTCGATCGGTCTGCTGCTGGTCGGCGCCGTGCTGGCCCATTGGCTGAAGCCGGACGAGCCCTTCGTGGAGCCGCAGACCGCCCCGCCCCTGCGCGCGGTCGCCTAGAGGGTGACCGGATCATGGGCAGACCATGATCCGCTGTTGCCCCAGCCCCCGGGCGGCGGGCCCGAGAGCGTGGCAAAACGCGCCAGCGCCCAGTCGGTGAAGGCCGCCACCTTCGGCTGCGCCACCCGATCCTCCGGCGTGGCGAGATGATAGCCCAACCGCGTCGGCACACGCAGCCCGAAGGGTGCCACCAGCCGGCCACGCGCGAGGTCATCGGCCACCACCGGCCCGCGGCCCATCGCCACCCCCAGCCCATCCGCCGCGGCCTGCAGCGAGATCGCCAGGAAGTCGCAGATCATCTCATCGGCGAAACCCTGCTCACGCGCGCCCGCCTGCTCCAGCCACAGCGGCCAGTCATCCTGCAGATTGGGCGAGACGGTGCGGATGCACACCGCCCCCGCCAGATCCCCCACCGCACGCAGCCCCGCGGCCAGACCCGGCGCGCAGACCGGAAAAATCTCGTCCCAGGTCAGCCGCCGGCTCGCCAGCCCCGCCCAGTCGCCCAGGCCATGCCGGATCGCCACGTCGTAATCCTGCCGCGGCAAATTCTCGAACGAGATCACCGTGCGAATGCGCAGGCTCAGCCCCGGCGCCACCGCGCGAAACTCGCCCAGCGCCGGCAGCAGGCACTTGATCGCGAAGGTGTTGAGGCACGCCACCGTCAGCACCCCCTCGCGCCCCCGATCGGCGGTGCGATCCGTCGCCTCGGCCAGCTGCAGCAGCACCGCGCGCACCGACTCCAGATAATCCCGCGCCGCCTCGGTCAGCAGCAGCGTGTTCCGCTCACGCTGAAACAGCGCCAGCCCCAGCTGCTCCTCCAGATTGCGAATCTGATGGCTGATCGCCGTCTGCGTCAGATTCAGCTCGGCCGCCGCCCGGGTGAAACTCATATGCCGCGCCGCCGCCTCGAAGGCGCGCAGGCTGGCAAGCGATGGCAGGCGGCGAGACATGCCGCCACTCTAGGCGAGCCGCCCGAGGGGATGAAGAAAATTCATGCACCCCGGCATTATTCCGCGATTGCGCCCCGCCACGCCTTGCGGACACAACCATCGCAACACACCAACCGGGGGGAGAGCATCGCATGGTCGACATATTCGTCGCGCACGCGGCTGAGCTGGCCGAGGAAGGCAGTCGCCGCATCATCACCCACGCCGAACGCGGCGTCGGCGTCATCCGCGCCAAGGGCACCCTGCACGCCTTCGCCAATCACTGCCCGCACCAGGGCGGCCCGGTCTGCGACGGCCTGCTCATCCACCAGGTGGAAGAAGTGCTCGGCCCCGACAAATCCTACCAGGGCATGCGCTTCGACACCGACACGCTGAACCTCGTCTGCCCCTGGCATGGCTGGGAATTCAACGTGCAAACCGGCCGCACCGCCGGCGACCCACGTTTCTCGCTCCGCCGCTTCGAGGTGATCGAGCGCGACGGCGACATCTTCGTGCGACTGCCCGGCTGATAGGAGCAACCAGAATGCTGTTTCATTCCTCCGACCCCGACTACAACCGCACCGTCGACGACTACAACAGCGCCAAGCATCTCGAAAACGCACGCGCCGAGGGTGTGAAACGCGGCCTCGACAAGATGGTCGTCATCGATGTCGACTGCCACCATTACGAGACCGACAATTTCGGTCCGATTCTGCAATATATCGACGACCCCAACCTGCGCCAGATCGCGCTCAACACCTTCAGCTACAAGGGCCCCGCCGCCCTGCTGATGGACCAGCCCGGCTATCAGGACATGGGCGGGCGCGTGATGCGCTATCAGATGCGCAAGGGCGAGAAGGTCGAGGTCCCCGGCCTCTCACGCGAGGTCGCCCAGACCCTGCGCTGGATGGATGCACTCTGCGTTGATTACGCCTGCATCTTCCCCACCCCGATGCTGTTCCTCGGCCTGCACCCGCAGCCCGAGGTCGAGGCCAATCTTGCCCGCGCCTACAACCGCTGGATCTGCGAGAACGTGCTGCCCTCGAACGACCGGCTGCGCTCGATGCTCTATCTGCCCTTCAACGATCCGGAAGCCACCTACAACATCGTCAAGGAGTTCGCCGGCAAAAAGGGCGTCGTCGGCTTCATGGTGGTCTCCACCCGCTACAAATCGGTGGCCGACAACGCCTACATGAAAACCTACGCACTGCTCGAGGAACTCGGCCTGCCACTGGCCTTCCACGCCTCCTACCACTGGAACGACCAGCTGATGTCGGTGGCGAACCGTTTCATCACCGCGCATGCCGTCGGCTTCACCTTCTTCAACGCCGTGCATTGCGCGAACTGGGTGATCAACGCCCTGCCCGAACGCTTCCCCAAACTGAAGGTGATCTGGATCGAAAGCGGCCTCGCCTGGATCCCGTGGCTGATGCAGCGCCTCGACAACGACTACCGCATGCGCTCCTCCGAAGCCCCCGGCCTGAAACACCTGCCCAGCGACTATATGCGCCAGATGTTCTACTCCACCCAGCCGATGGAAACGGTGAACAACCGCGCCGCGCTGGAAGTCACCATGCAGATGATCAACGCCGACACCCAATTGATGTATTCATCGGACTACCCGCATTGGGACATGGATCTGCCCACCACCGTGTGGGATCTCGACTTTCTGCCCGAACAGGCGCGGCGCAACATCCTCGGCGAAACCGCGGCGAAGCTGTTCAACATCGACACGTCGTCCAGATTTCCGAAGTAAGGCTGTTCTTTTTTGCAAAAAAGAACCAAAAAACTTTTGGGAGTTTGGTGCGGCATGGATGCTCCCTAGGGGGCACATGGGCGACTATGATGTGGTGATTCTCGGGGCCGGGGCGGCCGGGCTGATGTGCGCCATCTCAGCCGGGCAGCGCGGGCGCCGCGTTCTGCTGATCGACCACAACAGCGAACCCGGCGCCAAAATCCTGATCTCCGGCGGCGGGCGCTGCAACTTCACCAATCTGGGCACCACCCACGCCAATTTCTTTTCCGACAATCCGAACTTCGGCCGCTCCGCGCTCGGCCGCTACACCCCGGCCGACTTCATCGCGCTGATCCGCAAGCACGCCATCGCCTTCCACGAAAAAACCCTCGGCCAGCTCTTCTGCGACGGCTCCGCGCGCGCCATCCTCGCCATGCTGCTCGATGAATGCGCCGCCGCTGGCGTCACACTCCAGCTGTCGACGCGCATCACCGCCGTCAGCAAACCCGACCGCTTCGCCATCACCACCGACCGCGGCCAGGTCACCGCCGACAGCCTGGTGCTCGCCACCGGCGGCCTGTCGATCCCCAAAATGGGCGCCACCGGCCTCTCGCACGAGCTCGCCCGCCAGTTCGGCCTGCGCCTCACCGAGATCGCCCCCGCCCTGGTCCCGCTCACCTTCGAGGGCGAGACGCTGGAGATGATGCGCCCGCTCGCCGGCGTGGCCCTGCCCTGCGAGGCCCGCCTCGGCCGCACATCATTCCGCGAGGCCATGCTGTTCACCCACCGCGGCCTGTCCGGCCCGGCGATCCTACAGATCTCCACCCGCTGGCGCGCCGGCCCCCTCAGCCTGAACCTGCTGCCCGACGACAACGCCGAAGCCTGGCTGCTCGACCGCAAATCCACCCGCCCCCGCGCCGAACTGGCCACCATCCTCGCCGAGAAGCTGCCCCAGCGCCTCGCCCAATCCCTCGCCCAATCCCTCGCCGTGCCAGGCCGCATCGCCGACCTGCCCGACCGCACCCTGCGCAGCCTCGCCACCCGCCTCAACGCCTGGTCGCTCACCCCCACCGGCACCGAGGGCTTCGCCAAAGCCGAAGTCACCCGCGGCGGCATCGACACCCGCGATCTCAGCTCCCGCACCATGATGGCCAACGCCGTGCCCGGCCTGTTCGCCATCGGCGAGGCGGTGGATGTCACCGGCTGGCTGGGCGGGTATAACTTTCAATGGGCCTGGGCGAGCGGGTGGGCGGCCGGGCAGGAGGCATAGGGAAGACTGGTCTTTGTTGAAAAAAAGAACGGCCCGTCCGGCTACTTCGGCAGATACGCATCCGTATAATGCTTCGAGAGATCGGGCACACTCTCCAACAGCCCGGCCGTCACCAGCGCCTCCGCCGTCACGCTGAGCTGCCGCTGCGTGATCCTGCCATCGCGCGACCAGCCGGGATTGGTGATGTCCACATACGCCCCCATGATCTGCGGCGAGAGCCCGGTTTCCTTGGTCACCAGCCGGATCTGATCTTCGCGATGGGTGGCCAGATAATTCGTCCCCTGCAGCGCGGCCGCCATGAAGCGGCGCAGCACCTCGGGATGGCTCCTGATCATGTCCTCATGCGCCCACACCACGGTGGCCACCACATCCTTCGCCACATCGGCGCAGTTCATCAGCAGCTTGCCGCGCCCATCGAGCTGCAGCTGCAGCCCCAGCGCGACATCGGTCACCACCGCGTCGATCTGCCCGGTGGTGAGCGCCGCGAGCTGGCCCGAGATCGCCCCGCCGACCGACACCGGAGTGACCCCACTGCCCGCCGGCCATTTCAGCAAATGCGGCAGATCCATCGCGAACCAATAGGTATAGGAGCCCGCCGAGGTCACGCCGATCTTGCGCCCCTTCAGATCATCCGGCGTCCTGATGTCGGGGTTGATCACCGACACACCGATCGAGGTCGGCAGATCCACCAGAATGCCGATCGCCACCTCCGGCGCGCCCTTCACCAGATAGGCGAAGTCGCTGCCCGGGCTCAGCCCGATATCGGAGCTGCCCGCCGTCATCGCCTGGTGC
>CAIVDX010000394.1 GCA_903904805.1 uncultured Rhodospirillales bacterium | reverse complement strand
CGGCGATCTCGGCGAGGCCGCCGCGCATCGAGCAGGCCAGCGCCGCGCCGCTGCCCATCGCCTCAAGCGCCGCCAGACCGAACGGCTCCTGCCAGCGGCTGGGCACCACCGCGATGGCGGCGCGGGAGAGGGCGGCGAGCACCTGGTCGTGCGGCTGGTAGCCGAGCATCGCCACGCCGGCCTCCGCGGCCTGCGGGCGCAGGCGCTGGATGAAGGCGGTCTCGCGGCCGTTCGCGGTGAAGCCGTCGGCGCCGATGATCTCGGCGCGCCAACCGGGCAGGGCGGGCAGGGCGATGGCGCAGGCGGCGACGAAGGCGTCGGGCGCCTTGTCGGGCACCACGCGGCCGGCGAACAGGATCAGCTTCTCGCGGCGGTCCTGCGGCAGCGGCGGGGGCAGCTCGGCGGGGTCGAGCGCGTTGTGCATGACCACCGGGGCATGCGGCAGGGCGTTGAGCCCGTCGATCAATGCGGCGCAGAGATGATGCGAGACGCAGACGACCGCGTTCATGCGGGTGAGCAGCCGGGCGCGCTGGGCGGGGGTGCGGGCGCCGCGCATGGTGCGCGGGTCATTATGTAAAAACAACGTGATCGGCCGGCGCGGGAACAGGCTGCGCAGAAACAGCGCCAGCTCGGGCTTGTTATGCACCTCGATCGGGCCGCGCCCGGCGCTCGACAGGGCGGCGGCGACGCCGAGCGCGTAGGACCAGACCTGGGAGGGAAATCCGGATGTGCGGATCGGGAGGAAATCGATCCCCGCGAACGGCGTGCCGGGGAAGGCCGGGCCGATCACCCGCACCGCGTGGGCGCTGGGCGCGGCGGCGATGCGGCGCACCACCAGCCCGACCGCGCCGGCATGGCCGGGGCCGAACGCTTCCTTGTGCGGGAGGATAATCTGGATGGGGGGCTGCATGCGTTTCAGACACTATCGCTCGGCGAGGCTCTCTGCCATAGCGGCGTCATGCGGGAGATACTGATCATCCGGTTGGGTGCACTGGGCGATTTCGTGCTCAGCTTTCCGGCCTTCGCGGCGATCCGGGCGGCCTATCCGCGTGCCCGCATCACCCTGCTGACCACCGCACCCTTCGAGGCGATCGCCAAGGCCGCGCCATGGTTCGACGAGGTGCGCATCGACACGCGCCCGGCCTGGTGGAACCTGCCCGGCGTGTGGAAGACGGCGCGCGCGCTGCGCGGGTTTGATTTCGTGTTCGATCTGCAGACATCGTCGCGTTCGAGCCGCTATTTTCTGCTGGCCGGACGGCCTGGCTGGTCCGGCATCGCGCCGGGCTGCTCGAACCCGCACGCCAATCCCGCGCGCAACAAGATGCACACGATCGAGCGGCAGATCGACCAGCTGCGGATGGCCGGCATCCGGATCTTTCCGCCGCCGGAGCGGGCCTGGCTGTCGGCGCTGGGCAGCCGGCATGATGTCGCGCAGCCCTACGCGCTGCTGGTGCCGGGTGCGGCGAAGGATCAGCGCAAGCGCTGGCCGGTGGAGCGCTTTGGCCAGCTCGCGGTGGAGCTCGCCGAGCAGGGGATGACGCCGGTGATCATCGGTGGGCCGGCGGAACGGCGGGCGGGCGGCGTGATCTCCGCGCGCTGCCCGACCGCGGTGGATTTGACCGGCAAGACCTCGATCGCCGATCTGGCGGCCCTGGGCGAGGGGGCGGCGGTGGCGGTGGGCGGTGACACCGGGCCGCTGCATGTGATCGCCTCGATGGGCGCGCCGACGCTGGCGTTGTTCTCCGCGGCCGGCGTGCCCGCCCAGGCGGCGCCGCGCGGGCCGATGGGGGCGTTCGCCAAGGTGATCCAGGTGCCGGCCCTGGACACGCTGCCGGTGGGCCGGGTGCTGGAAGCGCTGCCGAAATAATCCCGTCGGCCCGGTGCTTGCCTCTCGCCGGCGGCCCCGCCACTGTGCGGACAAACCGAGGGAGGATGGCATGATCGATCTGTATATCTGGAAAACCGACAACGGCTACAAGGCGCGCCAGGCGGCCGAGGAGTCGGGGCTGCCCTATCGGGTGATGCCGGTGAATCTGGGCCTGAAGGAGCAGTTCGGGCCGGAGTTCCTCAAGATCAGCCCCGGCCACAAGATCCCCGCCCTGGTGGATCCCGATGGGCCCGGTGGGCCGATCTCGCTGTGCGAATCAGGGGCGATTCTGAAATATCTCGCCGAGAAGGCGGGCAACGGGCTGTATCCGACCGACGCGCGCAGGCGGCTGGTGGTGGATCAGTGGCTGTTCTTCGGCTCGGCGACCTACACCACGCTGGCGCAACAATTCGGCCATTGGGTGGTGCGTCTGCCCGAGTCGGTGCCGCCGGCGAAGGCGCACTACACCGCGGTGCTGCGCGACATGCTGGCCACGCTGGACCGGCGGCTGGCGGATCATGAATATGTCGCCGGGGATTATTCCATTGCCGATATATCGATGTATCCCGACACGCATCTGCATGGGGTGAACGATGTCGGGCTGGCGGAGTTTCCCAACGTTGCGCGTTGGCACGACGCGATCGCCGCGCGCCCTGCCGTTGTTCGCGCGTGGGGGGAGTTCTAGAGCAGCTCTGCGTAGACGCCGATCGTCGCGTCCTGCATCGCGCGCACGGTGTAGTGCGCGATGACCGAGGCGCGGGCGCGCTCGCCGGCGGCCAGGCGCGCGTCGGGCGGCATCTCCAGCAGGGCGTCGAGCACCTCGGCGAGGGCCGCGTCGTCGCCGGGTTTGACCCGCCAGCCGGTGTCACCGTGCGCGATCGTTTCGACCGCGCCGCCATGGTCCGACGCCACCACCAGGCAGCGCATGGATTGCGCCTCGATCACCGTGCGGCCGAAGGCCTCGGGTTCGATCGAGGCGGAGACGACAACGTCGGCGATGTGCATCGCCGCCTGCATGTCGGCGCAATGGCCGGCGAAGCGCACGCGGTGGGCGATGCCCAGGTCCCGCGCCAGCGCCTCAAGCCGGGGACCGAAACGATCAGTCGGCTTGGCATCGCCCACCAGCACGGCCAGCGCGTCGGTGTTGCGCATCCGCGCCAGCGCGCGCAGCAGCACATCCTGGCCCTTGCGGGCGGACAGCCGGCCGGCGAGCAGCAGCACCGGCGCGCCGTCCGGCACGCGCCACTGCGCGGCCAGTTTCAGAATCCGATCCGGCACGATCACGTCCGGATCGAAGATGTCCGGATCAACGCCGCGCGGAATGATGCGGAGCCGGTCCGGGCCGACGCCGTAGCGCATCGCGACGTGATCGCCGGTGAAGCGGCTGTTGGCGATCACCCGCGCGCCACGGGCCATCACCGAATTGTACCAGTGCTTGCCTGGGACATCCTCGCGGTACAACCCATGGAAGGTGGTGACGAACGGGACGCCCGCGCGCCTGGCGGCCCAATGGCCCGACCAGGCCGGGGCGCGCGAGCGGGCATGCACCAGGCGCACATTCTCGGCGCGGATGAGCTGGGTGATGGCGGCGGCGTTGCGCCAGATGCGCAGGGGATTCTTGCTGTCGAGATCGAGCCGGAGATGCACGCCACCGACCCGCTCGACCTGCGCGACCATGCGCCCGCCGGCACTGGCCACCAACGCCCGGCCACCGGCCCGCACGATCGCCTGCGCCATCTCGACGGCCGAGCGCTCGACACCACCGCCCTCCAACGCCGGCAAGAGCTGCAGGATCGCGGGGCATTGTTCCTGATCGTTTGGCATGGGGGGGGTTTAGAAGAGGAGGGGAGGTAAGGCCAGGGCTCTGCCCTGGACCCGTTGGGGCCGTACGGCCCCAAACCCCAGTCGTTTGGCGTGTGGGGTGAGGGCGGTGGCCCTGATATCCCGCGCCCGGATATCAGG
>CAIVDX010000393.1 GCA_903904805.1 uncultured Rhodospirillales bacterium | reverse complement strand
CGCCGGCGAGGCTGGCCTCTGGCGTGTCGATGCGGGCGAGATACCAGATGCCGGGCAGCGAGAAGGCCAGATGCGGGTCGCCGGCCAGCAGCGGCGCGCCGGTGGCGCTGTGGGCGCCATCGACGGCCCAGGCGTCCGACGCCTCGCTGGGCTGGGTGTGCGGGGCGGGGAAGGCGGGCAGCTCGGCGAGCATCCGCCCGGCGGTGCCGGCGAGGGCGGCGAGGCGGTGATCGAGCGCGGCGTCGGGCCGGCTGGGGGCGGGCGCGGGCCACCAGCGCAGCACCGCCTCTGGCGTGAGGCCGCCGCCGAGGGCGGCCAGACGGGCGGCCTCGGTGCGCCAGTTGCCGGAGAGATAAAGCGCCATCAGCTTGCCCCAGAGCAGGCTGTCGACCGGGGTCCAGGCGTCCGGCGTGCCCTGGCCGATCAGGCTGAGCGGGAGGAACTCCGGGGCGATCCAGCGGCCGCGCTGGGCGAGGCGGGCATTCACGCCGGTGGCATAGGCCTCGACCAGGCCGCGCGCCGGCTCGGGCAGGGCGGCCCAGTCGGCCTCGGCGTGGCGACGCAGGCCGAGCGTGCGCATCATCCTGTCGCTGGGCAGGCCGGGCGGGCCGGCCAGCTCGGCGAGGCGGCCGGAGACCAGGCGGCGCATCGTCTCCATCTGGAAGAAGCGGTCGCGGGCATGCAGCCAGCCCAGTGCGGCGGCGGCATCATGCGCGTCGGCGGCGGCGATGTGGGGGATGCCGTCGTCATCGAGCAGGATGCTGACCGCGGCGTGCAGGCCCGGGATGTGCGCGCCGCCGTCACGCTCGGGCGCGCTCTGCCGGATCAGCAGCAGCGCGACCACCGCCAGCAGCGCCAGCATCCCGACGATGCTGGCCAGCGTGCCGCGCAGCCAGCGCCAGACCAGCCTTGAGGTGGAGCGCGCGCGGGCTGGAGACAGTCGCCGCGCCGCCATCGCTGCCCCCGGGGTTGGCCGTCGCCGGATCAGCCCGGCGTCTTCGCGCTCGCCTTAGCCGGATCCTTCACCGCCGGATAGGTCTGGAATTCGACATTCTCCAGTCGGCCATTCACCTTTTGCACTTTGCGCAGATACACGTTCTGGATGATGTCGCGGGTGTCCGGATCGATGCTGACCGGGCCGCGCGGGCTCTCCCAGGACAGCCCCTTCATCGCCGCGAGCAGCGCCGGGCCGGAGGCGTCGCCCTTGGTGAGCTCCAGCGCCTTGTAGATCAGCGCCATGCCGTCATAGCCGCCCACGCCCATCATGTTGGCGCGGATCCTGGCGGATTTCTCGACCCCGGCGGTGAAGCTCCGGTTCAGCGCGCTGTCATGCGCGTCGGAGTAATGATAGGCGCTGACCACGCCGAGCGAGACATCGCCGATCTGGTCCATCAGCTCGTCATCGAGCACATCGCCCGAGCCGATCAGCTTCACGCCGGACTTCTCCATGCCACGCTCGGTGAATTGCCGCATGAGCGTGGAGCCGATGCCCGAGGGGACGAAGATGTAGAGCCCATCAGGCTTCGCATCGGCGACGCGCTGCAGGAAGGGGGCGAAATCGGGGTTGGCCAGCGGCACCCGCAGCGCGCCGAGCATCTTGCCGCCGGCGGCCTCGAAGCTGTTGCGGAACCATACCTCGTTGTCGATGCCCGGGCCGTAGTCTGACACCATGGTCATCGCCGTCTTGAAGCCGTTCTTCGCCGCCCAGTCGCCGATCACCGAGGCGACCTGGGGCACCGAGAAGGAGCTGCGCACGATGTAGGGCGAGGCCGCCGGGATCGAGGAGGTGGCGGCGCCCATCACCACCAGCGGCACCTTCGCCTGGGTGGCGAGCGGGGCGACGGCGAGCGCGAGCGGGGTGAGGCCCATGCCGGCGAGAATTTGAACATGCTCGTTGACGATCAGCTCCTGGGCGAGGCGCTTGGTGGTGTCGGGCACCGAGGCGTCGTCCTTGATGATCAGCTCGATCTTCTTGCCGGCGACCATGTCGCCATGCTGGGCCATGTAGAGTTTGACCGCGGCGACATGCTCCTCGCCGGTGGAGGCGAAGGGGCCGGTGAGCGGGGTGATCAGGCCGATCCTGATGACATCCTCGGCATGGGCGGTGCGGGTGAGGATGACGGGTGCTGCGATGGCGGTCGCGGCGAGAATCTGGCGGCGGGTTGTCATGGCGGTTTCCCCTGGGGTGATTGTTGTTATGGCATCAGTTTAGACGCGGGGGGCTGGTTTAGGAAGGCGAGCGAGCAGGCGCGGTGCTTTTTGACAAAAACACCCAACACACCCTTGAACACAGGGATTTAGGGCGCTTGGCGGCGTACTCTCTGGGCGAGTTCGTGGGGGAGTTGCAGCTGGATCGGGCTGCCCTTGATGGCGACCAGGATGCGGCCTTGCAGCAGGCCCTGGCCCTCGCTCCAGACGATGTCGCTCCAGGGGAGCGCCAGGTCGTGGGCGAGCGTGCGGTAGGGGATCAGACGCTCCCACCAGGCGGTGTCGGCGGGGTCCGGCCGCAGCAGATAAAGATTGTCGTGATCGGCGCCGACGCGGCAGCGCGTGCCATCCTCCGCCAGCCCGCCGACCTGGGTGTCGGTGAGCGGACAGCCGACCGGGCCGCGATGGGCGAACCGGCGCAGCGACGTGCTGATGCCGAACGCCGTGCGGGCGAGCAGCAGAGCGGCGGCGAGCGTCAGCAGGGCGATGGCGACAAGCATCGGTATCGTATTGAAGCGTCGGGGTGGCGCGCGTCAACAGATGGATGCGGGCCGTGACGCGCGCACAATTGCAGCGGATAGTCCGGCTCGGGCGGATTTTCGTCCTCGGCGGCCGGCGGCCGGCGGGCTCGGCGCCGGCCTGGGTGGCGGGCCGTTGCGGGTGATGTCGAGGCGGCTCAGCGAGGGGCCGCCGGCGGCGTGGATGATGTTGTCGATGGTGGCGGATGGATTTCCGGTGGGGCTTGATCCGGATCAGCGGATCAGTCTGGCGGTGCTGGAGGAATATCAAGAGTTCTTTGTGCAGATCGGGCTGTTGCGGCAGCGGGTTGATGTCGCGGGGCTGGTGGATGCGTCGTTTGCCGCGCGTGCGGTGGAGGTGTTGGGGCCTTATGGGGGGTGAGGGTTTTGGTGTTTCGGGCGGAGTTTGGAAAATCTCGCAATTGGGTGGGCTCTCGTAGATGGACTAGAAATCCGACCATTAATTGCCCTACGCTAATGGCTTAGCGGCAACTAGCCAGGTGGGTGTGAATTGAGCAAGTCTCTTGAGCTGCCTAAATACGATGACCTGTTCAAACCGACTTTGGAAGCATTAGACGCCTTAGGTGGTTCTGGATCAATTG
>CAIVDX010000392.1 GCA_903904805.1 uncultured Rhodospirillales bacterium | reverse complement strand
TTGAAGCGGCCGGTGGTGAAGGCGGCCATCGGGGGGGCGGCGACCACCGTGCCGTCGACCACCGGGAAGTTGGCGGCGATATTCTTCACCAGGCCGGCCTGGTGCTGCAGCACCGCCTCGACCGGCAGCGCGCGCAGGCATTCGGCGGACTGGTCGGCGCAGCCGGCCTCGGTGGCGAAATCCCGCGCGGATTGCAGGGCGAGCTCGGGCGGATAGGGGTCGATATGGGTGCCGCTCTGATTGATGGCGCGCTGGAACAGCCCGGCCGCGGTGGGTGAGACCAGGTTGGCCATCACCGAGGTGCCGCCACCGGACTGGCCGACAATGGTGATGTTGGCGGCATCGCCCCCGAAGGCGGCGATGTTGGTCTTCACCCAGGCCAGAGCGAATTGCTGGTCCATGATGCCGTAATTGGCGAAGGGATGGCCCTCGGCGTTCAGCGCGGGGTGGGAGAGGAAGCCGAGCGCGCCGACGCGGTAGTTGAGCGTGACCACCACGGCGTCGCCATGGGCGGCCATCGCCGAGCCGTCATAATCGTTGCTTTCGCCGCTATAGAGGCCGCCGCCATGGAACCAGACGAGGACGGGGCGGTGCGGGCCGCGCGGGTCGATGGTGCGGGGGGTGAAGATGTTGAGATAGAGACAGTCTTCGGTGGTGCTGGGCGAGGCGAACACGCCGCGCGGGCCGGCGGGGCAGCTATTGCCGAAATGGTCGACCTTGAGCGTTCCGGGCCAGTCGGCGGGCGGGCGCGGTGGCTGCCAGCGCAGCTTGCCGACCGGTGGGGCGGCGTAGGGGATGCCAAGATAATGCGCGACATTGTCGGCGATCAGGCCCTGGACGAGACCGTTGGAGGTGCGCGCGATGGGGGTGGTCTGCATCAGCATCGGCCCGCCGCCCGGGCCGCCGCCGCCACCCACACCGCCGGGGCCGCCGCCACCGGCACGGTTGAAGGTGCCGGAGATGGTGTTGGCCAGACCGTCAATCGGGTTGGGGATGGAGACCTGGGGGAGATAGTCCGACAGACCCTGGGCGTGCGCGACCGGCGGCGTCGCGCCGGCGAGAGCCAGCACGATGAGGGTGGGCGCGACGATGCCGCGGGTGATCGGTGCGATTGCGTGCCGCATGGTCGTCTCCGTGGCCGAACGAATCGGGCAATGAGACGGTGTTTAGGGCATTGGCGCGGCGCGGTGTAGGGCGCCGGTGCGCGGGCCTTACCGCCTGAGCGGGTAAGGTGGCTCCGGCGGATCATTCTCCTCAGGCGTGGGTGGCGTGGGAGGCTTGGGCGTGTGAGGCTGGGGCGGGGGGCCGTTGCGGGTGATGTCGAGGCGGCTCAGCGAGGGGCCGCCGGCGGCGTAGATGATGTTGTCGATGGTGTCGGTGGACCAGCGTTCGAGATGGGTGGGCGGGTCCATGCCGAAATCGGCGAAGATGTCGGCGATGAGGTCGGCGACCGGGCGGTGATTGCGGGTGCCGTAGAGATCTTCCTCGATGCGGTCGAGCGGGTCGAGGCGGTCGCCGTATTTTTCGCGGACCATGCGCTCGAGCAG
>CAIVDX010000391.1 GCA_903904805.1 uncultured Rhodospirillales bacterium | reverse complement strand
GAAGTTCCACGACGAGACCATGCCCAAGGACGCCCACAAGACCGCGCATTTCTGCTCGATGTGCGGGCCGAAGTTCTGCTCGATGAAGATCACCCAGGACGTGCGCGACTACGCCAAGAAGGGCATGGACGAGATGAGCGCCAAGTTCCGCGCGGCCGGCCACGAGCTCTATGTCGCGCCGGACAAGGCGGCCGACTGACGCCGGACGGACGATCATCCCGGGCGCGAATTGCCCCGCCCGGGATGGTGCGGCTTCAACGATCCGAGCCGCCGAATTTTATCTCGTAGTTCACGATCACGCGGAATTCGGTGATCTTGGTCGTCACGCCGTTCACCGCCGCCAGCCTGCCGATAAAAGAATATTTACTTTCGGCAGGGGGCTTCTTGCTTCCTTGCGCGTTACGGCTGGGTGAAATCCGGTCGTTTGCCTTGCTCCGGGCAAATAGACGGGGGAGATTCGGGCAGGTTCCTGCGTATTATCAGCGGGACTGTATTTGCGGGGGCGGGATAGAGCGATGAAACGGCTGCGGACCCTTGTCGGGATCGGCCTGGGCCTTGCCGTGGTCGCGGGCGCGGGTTGGTACATTGTCAATCGCACGCCTGCGCCGGCGGCCCGAACCGGCGGCCGCTTCGGTGCGAACGCGGTCGTGCCGGTCGGAATAGCTGCCGTCGTCAAAGGCAATATTCCCATTGTCCTCAAAGGCTTGGGAACAGTAACGCCGCTTGCCGTGGTGACTGTGAAGACGCAGATCAGCGGACAGCTGATCAAGGTCAATTTCGAGGAAGGGCAGATGGTCAAGGAAGGCGACCTGCTCGCCGAGGTCGACCCGCGGCCCTATGAGGTGGCCCTGCAACAGGCGCAGGGCGCGCTGCAGAAGGATCAGGCGCTGCTCAAGAACGCCCAGATCGACGTCCAGCGCTACAAGACCCTGGTCGCCCAGCAGTCGATCGCCACGCAGCAATACGACACGCAGGTCGCCCTGGTTCGCCAATACGAAGCGGCAATCACGACCGATCAGGCGGCGGTCGACGGCGCCAAGCTCAATCTCACCTACACCAGGATCGTGGCCCCGGTCACCGGCCGGGTCGGCCTGCGCCAGGTCGACAAGGGCAACTATGTG
Source organism: uncultured Rhodospirillales bacterium (assembly GCA_903904805.1). Lineage (GTDB taxonomy): Bacteria > Pseudomonadota > Alphaproteobacteria > Acetobacterales > Acetobacteraceae > CAIVDX01. The sequence goes on along the minus strand of CAIVDX010000391.1, from coordinate 1,092 downwards.
CAGGTGAACGACACCAACGGCCTGGTGATCCTGACGCAGATCCAGCCCATTTCGGTGTTGTTCACGATCCCCGAGGATTCGTTGCCGGCGGTGCGCAAGCGGATGGCCAGTGGCGCGATCCTCGAGGTCAAGGCGCTGGACCGCGCGCAGAAAGTCGAGCTGGCCACCGGCAAGGTCGTGACCACCGACAACCAGATCGATCTGACGACCGGCACCGACAAGCTGCGCGCCATTTTCGACAACACCGACCTCAGCCTCTTTCCCAATCAGTTCGTCAATGTCCGCCTGTTGGTCGACACGGTGAAAGACGCCATCGTCGTGCCGGTTGCCGCCATACAAACCGGCCAGCCCGGCACCTTCGTCTATCTCGTCAAGCCCGACGACACCGTCACGATCCGCGTCATCAAGACCGGCGCGACCGACGGCGAGCGCACCGCTGTCCTCGATGGGCTGCAGGTCGGCGACCAGGTCGTCACCGACGGCGTCGACCGTCTGCGCGACGGCGCCAAGATCCGCCGCCCGGCCGCGCCGACCGGTGCGCCGGTCGCGGCGGCGCCGGCCGACGGCAGCGCGTCATCCGCCGCGCCCAACGCCCCGCCCACCGGAGGGACCGCTTCCGACGCGGCCCGCGGAGCCAATCGACGACAGGGCGGCGCCGCGTCCGGCACGCCAGGGACCGGCCGCCCCGCCGGCGGTGGCGCGCGGCAAACCCAGTGACTCCGGGGCCACGACTCTCTCACCGCCCGCCCCCTGCGGAGCGATCGCATCCACGCACCCCCGCTCATGCTCCTCTTCGCCCACGTCTTCGTGGGGGGAGAGGCTGGTCGCGCGGAGTAGTCTCCGCGCTGAGGTGGGTCAGAAGCTATTCATTCGCACACCACTTCTGTAACGCCGACCACCTCACCCCAGCGCGGGGGTGACCCCGCGCGACATCGCTTTGCGATGGGCCCCACCCTCTCCCCCGCAAAGTGCGGCGGAGAGGGAGTTTTAGAGGGGAGCCGGCATGAATCCGTCGCGCATCTTCATCGAGCGGCCGGTTGCCACGTCCTTGCTGATGGTGGCGATCATGCTCGTCGGCATCATCTCCTATCG
>CAIVDX010000390.1 GCA_903904805.1 uncultured Rhodospirillales bacterium | reverse complement strand
TGACGAAAACGCCGCGGGAACTCTTCACGGTCGGCTAAGCAAGGACGTTCTTTTTTGAAAAAAAGAACCAAAAAACTTTTGGAATTTTGGGGGCGGCGATGCGGCGCGGTTTGATGTACTGGGACCAGAACGAAATTCCGCTCGCCGACCTGACGGGCAGGGTCAGCGCCCTGCAACAGCACATGGCCGCCGCCAACATCGATGCCATGCTGCTCTACACCAATTTCATCCGATCCGCCGCCGTCTCGCACCTCACCGGCTTTTCCCCCTACTGGGCCGACGGCGTTCTGATGGTGCCGAGAACGGGCACGCCCATCTTCGCCACCACCCTGTCCAACCGCGTCGCCAGCTGGGTCGCCACCGTCAAACCCGTCGGCGATCTGCTGCACTCCCCGCAGCCCTGCGCCGCCCTCGGCGAACGTTTCGCAGCCGACCCATCTATCCGCCGCATCGCCATCCTCGAGCTCGACGATTTCCCCGCCGGTCTCTACGACGAACTCGCCGGCAAGCTCAGCAATGTCGAGATTCTCGACGCCACCGCCATCTTCGCCGCCGCGCGCCATCGCCCCGATGCGCTGGAGGCCAGGCTCCTCGCCCATGCCGACCAGATCGCCGCCGCCGCGCTGCACCAGGCCATCGGCGCCACAACCGTTGGCACCGCGGTCGGCGCCGTCGAGGGCCACGCGCGCGAGGCCGGCGCGGAGGAGGCCTATCTCGCCATCGCCCCCGATCTGGCCAGCGATCATCGCTTCCTGCGCCTCTCCGGTGGCGACGCGGTTGCGGATATCTTCGCCATCCGCGCCACCGTCGCCTACAAGGGCAGCTGGGTTCGCCGCGCCAGGACCTACGCAACGCGCCCCGAGGATGCCGCGCGCATCGCCGCGGCCGAGGCCTGGTTCGCCGCGCTCCGCATCGACCCAGCAGCACCCATCGCGCCGCAACTGGCCGTGCCTGGCGGCGAACTGAAGGACTGGCTGATCGAGGCCAGCACCGGCAGCCGACCGCTCAGCGTGCTCGCCAGCCGCGCCGCCCCGGCGAAAAATCCGTTGCCTCCGCAGGGTCTTGTGCTCACACTGCGCGCCGACCTGCAGGGCACCCCATGGTGTGCCGCCGCCCTCATCACCACCATCGCCTGACATCAGAGGCCGCCATGCACATCATCGACTCGCACTTCCACTGGTGGCCCCGCCCGATCCTCGAGCGTCTGTGCGAACGGCACGGCTATCCGCGCGCCGAGGTGAACAAGCGCGGCGGCTACGCATATTACGGTGCCGAGGGGCGCAGCTTCCCGGTCAATAGCTGGGCGGAATGGTTCGTGCTGGAAGAGCAGTTCGCCCATATGGACGGTCTCGGCCACCAGATCGATGTGGTCGGCTCGATCGGTCCGCTGTCGATCTATTTCTCCGACCTGCCGGTGGCCGAAGGCCGTGCGGCGGCGATGGAGTGGAACGAGGCGATGGCCGCCGCCCAGCAGACATATCGCGGCCGCTTCTGGGGCACCGCGGCGATCCCGCTGGTCGATACCGATGTTGCCATCGAGGTGCTGAACCACGCCGTCACCCAGCTTGGCCTCGTCGGCGCCAATCTGCCCGGCAGCATCGGCCCGGATGCCCGCATCGATGCGCCGCGGCTTGAGCCGTTTTACGCCCGCGCCGCCGAGTTGGACATCCCGCTGTTCCTGCACCCGACCGATGCGATCTTCGCCGAGATGCTCGATGGCTATGGCGGCGCGCTGCATCTCAGCCTCGGCCGCGTGATGGAGGTCAGCACCGCCGCCATGCGCCTGATTTTTTCAGGCATCATGGAGCGCCACCCCGCCCTGCGCGTGATCCTCTCGCACACCGGCGGCGCCTTGCCCTATCAATCCGGCCGGATGGACAAGAATGGCGGCCAGGCAAAACTGCCGCAGTCGCCCAGCGTCTACATGAAGCGCATGTTCACCGACACGGTCTCCCCGCACAGCGCCGGGATGAAATTCGCGATCGACTATTACGGTATCGACAATGTGATGTACGGCACCGACTATCCCTGCTGGGATCCCGCGACCGCCCTGCGCCTGCTCAACGAAATCGATCTCTCGCCAGCCGATCAAGCCAAGCTCTTCCGCGACAACGCAAGGAGGATTCTGAAATTGTCCGCCACCGAAGCCCGCGCCGCGGCCTGAACCGTCAAAAGTCCTTCGCTGCTCTTTTCCAAAAGCAAGCGCAGCCCTCACACCGCCTCGGCCACCCCCTGGCCATCCAAACTCTCAACATCCACCAGCGGCAATTCGATCTCGAACACCGCCCCGCCATTCTCGTTGCGCGCCCGAATGGTCCCGCCCATCTCCGAAATCGATGCGAAGCTGATCGACAGCCCCAGCCCGGTGCCCTTGCCCGGCGGCTTTGTCGTCAGGAACGGCTCGAACACCCGATCCATGATGGCCGGCGGAATGCCGCCCGCCCGGTCGGTCACGCTGAGCAGCAGGCTGTCGCGCTGCCGCCGCGCGGCGATATGGATGGTGCGCGCGCTGTCCTCGGGTTGGCTGTCATAGGCGTCGGCGGCGTTGACGATCAGATTCATCAGCACCTGTTCCAGCAGCATCGGCGCGGCGTGCAGACGCGGCAGATCGGCCGGCAGATCGAGCGTGATGCTCACCCGCGCGGTCTGGATCTTCGATTGTGTCAGCAGCAACGCATCGCGCACCAACTCGTCCAGCGCGAAATCACCGGTCTCCGCCGGCTCGCCACGGCCGAACAGCCGAACATGCTCGATCACCCTGGTGATCCGTTGTGACTGCGCGATGATGCGGCGAAGCTTCGCGGCCACCGACTCGTCGGCCCCGCGCCCGCGCTCGATGTGGCGCAGCCCGTTTTCCGCTGCCATCGAAATGGTGGCCAGCGGCACGTTCATCTCATGCGCGATCGCCGCCGCCACCTCGCCCAGCGTGGCCAGCCGCTCGGCCTGTTTCAGCCGCGCGCGATTGGCATATTCCTCGCTCACATCGGTGAGATAGCCGATGATCACCGCGCCGTTCTCCTCCGGCGCGCCCATCCGCATCTCGTCGCGGATCCAGAACGTCGCGCCGGTGATGTCCAGGCAGCGATACTCCACCACGGATAAGCCAAACCGCATGCAGCGCTCGATCGCGCGCTCGCGCACCCCCGCATCGGCCGGGTCGATCGCGCGTTCAAACGAGCTCGCGGCCGCCTCGCCCTCGGTTTCCGAGCCCCAGGGAAATGCCGCGCCCTGGGCCGGGAATTCCAGCAGATTGCTGCCATCGGCGGCCACCACGCGGCGATAGAGAATGCCGGGGCCAAGCCGCAGCAGCGCCTCCAGCTGCTCGGTGGTGCGCGCCAGCGCCTGCTGATTCTGCATCCGCCGTGTCACATCACGGCTGATCGAGATCGCCCGCACCTGGCTTTGCGCGCCCAGGCCTGGCGGGATCGCGACGATCTCGGTCTCCAGCCACAACGTGTGGCCGTCGGCATGCCGCGCGCGGAAGGTCAGACGACGCGCCCCGCCTTCATGCTGCAGCGAGGCAATCTGGATGTCGATCGCCTCGCCATCCTCGGCGATCACGCCTTCGGTGAAGTCGCGCCCGAGCAGGTCCGCCGGGTCCTGGCCCAGCATCGTGCGATGCGCGGGATTGGCGTAGATCGTACGCATGGCGCCGTCATGCAGCGCGATCAGATCCGAGGCGCGCTCGGCGATCTGTCGCAGCAGCCCCTCGCGCTGGGCGATCAGCGCCGCCCGCTGGCGCTCATCGCGCAGCGTGCGGTTGTGGCGCACCGCGGCGATCGCGCCGATGGCCAGCAACGACAGCGTGAGCGACAGCAAGATCGCCGAGCGCCGCGTCTGTTCCTCCGCGTTGCGCGCCGGCGCCATTTGCGCGGCCTCGTCGCGGCCCACCACCACATGCATGTCCGCACCCGGGATGGCCCGCGCGACATAGAAACGTGTCCGCCCATCGCTCACGCCGCGGCCCCGCCACTCGGCACTGCCCGGCTCCGCCGACGCGCGCAGGTGCGACATCGCCGGAGCGATGCGGGTGCCGATCTTGGCTTCGTCGCTGTGCGCCAGGATCAGCCCGTCGCCACGCACCACGGCGATCACGTCGGGCTCCGACAGGCCCATCTCCGTGGCCAGCTGGTGCGCCATGTCGGCGTCGATCGACACCACCGAGATCGACCGCAGCACCCGCGCCGCCCCGCCCCGTGCAGCGCTCCAATGGCCGGCGGAAAACTGAATGCTCCAGCGGCCAGACACCGCGCCGCGCACCGGCTGGCCGACGAAGGAGTCCAGCCCGTCGATGGCGATCGCCATCACATGTTCGCGGCCGGCCAGATTGATCGGCGTCGGCGGCATCTCCATCGTCGACCACAGCAGGGCCCCGCGCGGGTCGATGCCGGCGATCTGCACCAGCGCGGGGCCGGAGAACTCGGCCGCGCGCTTCAGCTCCCGCAGCAATTCGTCCCGCGCCGGTTCGTCGCGCAGCTGCGCCTGGGTCACATCGCCGGCCAGCTGCTGCAACAGCGCGACGCGATGGACCGTCTCGCCCCATTGCGCGGCGAGCAGGCGGGCGAGCCCACGCACATCGGCGAAATTGGTCCGGATCGCCTGGCTTTCCTCGCGGGCGATCAACTCGCGGGTGCCGACCCACACCAGGGTGAGCGCCGCCGCCAGCAGCAGGATCAGCACGGCCTCGGCGCCGAAGCGTGACCTGCCGGCAATGCCGCGTGCGCGCTCGACCATCAGCGAGCCATCCTCACCCGGCGCGCGCGGCCGCCCGCCGTGTCATGGCCGAGTCGTGCGCCCGCAACACCGTCGCGGCCAGGTCGGCGAGGTTGAGCGGCTTCTGCAACACCGCGAACAGCCCGAGCTCATGTTGCCTGATCCGCATCTCCTCGGCGCCATGGCCGCTCATCACGATCACTTCCACCGCATGCGCGGCGTCGCTGCCCGCGAGAATCCCCTTGGCGAGCGACGCCCCATCAAGCTGCGGCATGCGCAGATCGGTCACCACCACGCTGAAGGTACCAGGCGGCGCGCCCTTGAAGGCCATGGCGGCGGCGTAGCCATCCGCGGCGGTGCTGATCGCGATCCCGTCCTCATGGAAATACTCGGAGATCTCGTCGAGAATCTCGCTCTCGTCCTCGCAGACCAGCACATGAGGGTGGGTGATCTCAGTCTCCCAGGCGGTGCCCTGCGCCACCGCGCCGGCGGATTGTTCGGCCAACAGCATCGGCATACGACTCTCACGAACGGGTTGGAAGCAGCCACCACAAAACGAAGGATAGCATTTTATCAGGCTTCGCCCCTAAATGATGCCATGAATCGCACTGATTTGTCACAAACTCCCTGCGCCGCGCCCAACCGGGCGCGCGTCCGGTGGCTGAACGGCCTGCCCGGTGCGAGCGTGCGATGGCTGGTCTGAAGGACACGCCTGAAAGCGCGACCGTCGTCCTCGTCGAGGACGATGCCGCCTTTGCCGAGGAGATGGTCGAGTTTCTCGAGGCCCACGGCCTGGCCACCACCTGGATCGGCGAATTGGCGGACGTGCTGGCCGCGGTCGATCGCATCGAGCCGGACATCGTCGTGCTCGACCAGTTCGTCGCCGGCCGCGACTCCCTGCTGCTGCTGCCGGAGCTGCGCCGTCGCTATGCCGGCGGCCTGCTGGTGCTGACCGGCAACCAGGACGTCACCGATCGCATCCTGGCGCTGGAGACCGGCGCGGATGATTTCGTCGCCAAGTCATTGGGCGCGCGCGAGTTGCTGGCCCGCGTCCGCGCCGTGCTGCGCCGGGCCCGGCCCGCGGCGGCGCGCCCGGCAGGCGATGGCGAGTCCGGCCCCGGCGCGCAATGGCGCGTCGATACGCTGCGCCAGGAGGTCCGCGCGCCGGATGGCACCCCATTGCGACTGACCGGCGCGGAATTCCAGGCGCTGCTCTATCTGGCCGCGCGCGCCGGCCAGGTGGTGGCGCGTGAGGATATCTCGCTCGCCGTGCTCAATCGCCCATTCTCCGCGCTCGATCGCTCGGTGGACAATCTCGTCTCCCGCCTGCGCAAGGTGCTGGAACCGCATTTTGGCGACGAGGCGGTGATCCGCTCGGTGCGCGGGCGCGGCTACGTGTTCTTCGCCCTGGAGCTCGCCCGGGTGGTGGAGCCGGTGCAAGAGGCCGGCTAGCCGCCCGCTCCATCCCG
>CAIVDX010000389.1 GCA_903904805.1 uncultured Rhodospirillales bacterium | reverse complement strand
GGTCTCCACCAGGCAGCCGCAGATGGTCGCCGCCCCCTCCGCCGGGCTGAGCCGCTCGCCCGGCACCTTCTTCACGAAGCGGGCGATGGCCGGTTCCTTGGTCATGCCGATCACGCTGTCATAATCGCCGCACATGCCGGCATCGGACTGGAACGCCGTGCCGCCGACCAGCACGTGATGGTCCGCCGACGGGCAGTGCGTGTGCGTGCCCACCACCAGACTCACCTGGCCATCGAAGGCGTGGGCGAAGGCCATCTTCTCGCTGGTCGCCTCGGCATGAATGTCGAGCACGATCGCCCCCACCGAGCCACCCAGCCGGTGCCGCGCCAGCAGCTCGGTCACCGCACGAAACGGATCATCCAGCGGGTCCATGAACAGCCGACCCATCGCGTTCACCACCATCGCCCGCCGGCCGCCGCGCACCTCCACGATCGCCGCCCCCGCCCCGGGCGTGCCAGGCGGAAAATTGATCGGCCGCACCAGCCGCGGCTGCTGGGCGATGTAGGGGGTGATCTCCTTGCGGTCCCAGGCATGGTTGCCCAGCGTCAGCACATCCGCCCCCGCCGCGAACAGCGCGTCGGCCATGTCTGGCGACAGCCCAAACCCGTGCGACGCATTCTCGGCATTGATGATGGCGAGATCCACCCGCAGCCCAGCGCGCAGCTCCGGAAGCGCGGCCACCACCGCGTCACGACCGGAACGGCCGACAATGTCGCCGAGGAACAGAATACGCATGGAACCCTAAATGGCCTGAAACACGGTCACGCCAAGCTCGGTGGCTACGGCGCTGAGAGGCGCGTCGTAGGGGCCGACGGGCACCGCGTCCACCCGCTGCGCGTCATAGGCGCATCCCACCACGGCCGATGGGGTGAGCCTGGCGATGGTGCGGTCGTAATAGCCGCCGCCAAACCCCAGCCGATGGCCGGCATCGTCCCAGGCGAGCAGCGGCACCAGCAGCCAGCCGGGCGTCAGCGCCGGGCCGTCAGGCACCATCGTGCCGAAGCGCCCGGGCCGCATGGCGCAGCCGGGGCTCCAGCCGCGGAAGGCGAGCGCTGCGCCGGCCGGCGGGGTGTCCGGCAGCGCGACGGCGTGGCCGCGCGCATGCAGCGCATGCAGCAGGGGGGTGATGTCGATCTCGCCCGGCAACGGCCAGAAGCCACCGACGATGGCGCCCGCCGGCGGCGGCAGCACGCGCAGCACATGCCCGGACAGCGCCGCACCCAGCGCGGGATCATGCCCGGCGCGCAGACGCTTCGCCCGCGCCCGCGCCGCCGCCTTGAGCGCATCGAGGTCAGTCATCGCGACATGGGGAAAGTGCGGAGCTGCCGAAGCCGTTGGCGTGCCATCCTCCCTGAGCCTGCGTGTGCAGGTGGGCGCCGGATACCATGACCAGGATCATGACAGAGCCAGCTCCCGAGGAGAATGCTTACTGGCCCAGGGGATGAATTGCCTGACGCACCCAGAAGCCCCGCCCTATCTATCTAAGGAGTCTCAAGGCTTGCCGCAATCTCTTCCGCACGATCGGCCAGCCGCGCCAGGGTGCGGGCCAACGCGGCGTCGGTCTTCGGCGCCACCGGCGCGGCGGCGCGCGGCGGCGCGCGCTCCGCCGCCGCCAGCGCGATCGCGGCATCGTGCATCTCGTCGGCCATCAGCAGACCGGCCAGCACCAGCAGCTTGGCCTCGCCCGCCTGGCTGCCGGCCAGCGCCTTCACGCTCTCGACACGCTTCTCGACCTCGCCGGCCATCGCGCGCAGATGCTCCTCCTGACCGTCCTCGCAGCCGATCGTGTAGGCGAAGCCGTTGATGCGAACAGTGACTTGCGCCATCAGCCGGTTCCTTCCGAGGTGGTGGCAAGCACGCGACGCAGCTGCGCGATCAACCCATCGAGCCGGCTGGCGACCTCGCCGAGGGCGGGATGCGGCGCGGCCTCCGCGGCACCGCCAAGCCGGTCCGCGGCAAAGGCAATGCGTTCCAGGGCGGCTTCCAGCCTGGCTGCGGCATGCAGCGGGTCTTCGGCCTGCGCCATCTTCATCCTCGTGTTACCATATCGACTCAAGACGGAGGGGTGGTTGGACGTCAAGGCCTTATATTCCGGGGGCTTACCGGACGAAACCGAGGGGCTGGCTGTGGTTGTCCACAGCCTGGCCCAGGCGCGCGCCGCGATCGCCGCCGCCGCGCGCGCCGGCCGGGCACTGGTGCTGCTCTCCGCGGCCGGCGCCGGAGCCTTCGCCGGCCCTGCCTGGTGGCGTGCCCTGATCGCCGCCTGCGGCTTCACCGGGAAGGACATTCTGGATTGCGGCGAGGATGGCGCCGCCGCGCTCGAGGCCCTGCGCCTCGGCCAGCGCGCGCTGGTGATCGCCGGCCCGTTCGCCGCCTCCGTGGCCGACGCCGCCCGCGCAATCGGGGCGGCAACGCCCACCCGCCCGCCCGGGCTCGATCTGGGGCTGCTGTTCAGCGAGGCCGCGATCGATCATGCGCTCGCGCGCTATTTCAGCGCCGCGCCGCCCGCCTCCCCGTGACACGCGGCCCCGGCTCGGCTAATCCGCCGCCAGCACGTCCGCCATCCTCACATCCCCGCCCCACCACACCGTCCTGGGAGACACCGCGATGCAGATCACCGAGACCGTCAAAACCATCCTCAGCCATTATGAGAGCGACACCCCCGGCACCAAGGCGAACCTGGCGCGCATCCTTATGCAGGGGCGTCTGGGCGGCACCGGCAAGCTGGTGATCCTGCCGGTCGATCAGGGCTTCGAGCACGGCCCGGCCCGCAGTTTCGCGCCGAACCCCGCCGGCTACGACCCGCATTATCATTTCCAGCTGGCCATCGATGCCGGCCTGTCCGCCTACGCCGCCCCGCTGGGCATGATCGAGGCCGGCGCCTCCACCTTCGCCGGCCAGATCCCCACCATCCTGAAGGTCAACAGCTCCAACAGCCTCGCCGTCACCAAGGACCAGGCGGTGACCGGCACGGTCGGTGACGCGCTGCGCCTGGGCTGCTCGGCCATCGGCTTCACCATCTATCCCGGCAGCGAATACGCCTTCGACCAGATGGAAGAGCTGCGCGAGCTCTCCGAGGAGGCCAAGGCCGCCGGCCTCGCCGTCGTCACCTGGAGCTACCCGCGTGGCCCGGAGCTGAACAAGGCGGCCGAGACGGCGGTCGATATCTGCGCCTACGCCGCCCACATGGCCGCCCTGCTCGGCGCCCACATCATCAAGGTGAAGCCGCCCACCGCCGAGATCGGCCTCGCCGCCGCCAAGAAAAGCTACGAGGGGATCGACACCTCCACCCTCGCCAAGCGCGTCGAGCACGTCGTGCAGAGCTGCTTCGCCGGCAAGCGCATCGTCGTCTTCTCGGGCGGCGAGGCGAAGGGGCTGGATGGCCTGTATGACGAGGTGCGCGGCCTGTATCAGGGCGGCGCCAACGGCTCGATCATCGGCCGCAACACCTTCCAGCGCCCGAAGGCCGAGGCGCTGGCGATGCTCGACAACATCATCAACATCTATCTCGGGAAGTTCTGAGCCCGTGGCGGGGTGCCAGCTCTATCTGATCACCCCGCCGGTTCTCGAGCCGGCGAGCTTCGCCGACCGCCTGGCCCGCGCGCTTGACGCCGGCCCGGTGGCGGCCCTGCAGCTGCGCCTGAAGGACGCTGACGACGACGGCTGGAAGCGCGCGATCGACGCCCTGCGCCCGGTCGCGCAAAGCCGCGGCGTGGCCTTCCTGCTGAACGACCGCGCCGACCTGGTGCGCGCCTCCGGCAGCGACGGCGTTCATGTCGGCCAGACCGACATGAAGGCCCGCGACGCCCGCAAGCTCATCGGCCCCGACCTCACACTGGGTGTCACCTGCCACGCCAGCCGCGACCTGGCGATGGCCGCCGGCGAGGATGGCGCCGACTACGTCGCCTTCGGCGCCTTCTTCCCGACCCAGACCAAGCTGGCCGAAACCCAGGCCGATGTTGACCTGTTGGCCTGGTGGTCCGAACTGATGGAACTGCCCTGCGTGGCGATCGGCGGCATCACCGCCGGCAATTGCGGACCGCTGGTCCAGGCCGGCGCCGATTTCCTCGCGGTGGTCGGCGCGGTCTGGAATTTTGATGGCGGTGAGGCCGCCGGTGTGAAGGCGATGCTGGCGGCGATGGCCGGGGCCTAACCTCACCTGGGCCAGACCTCACCTTGGCCAGACCTCACGGGCAGACTTCCGTCTGGGCGTCTAACCTGCGATAGAAGAACGAGCTCGGCACACCGTGATGCCGAACGGCGTCGTGCATCGGATCGGCCCTTCAGGAAGAATTTCAAAATGCCCAGCACCAGCCGACCCCCCGTGCCGGCTGCCGATGCCGCTGGGTTGCACCTCGTCGTCGTCGTGGATGACGACGCGATGGTGTGTGAGGCGTTTGTCGACATGCTGGAGGATGCGGGGTTTCGTGCCGAGAGCCATGAGAGCGCGGAGGCGCTGCTGGCGACCGACTGGGCCAGGCGCGCGGCCTGTCTGCTGCTGGATGCCGCGTTGCCGGGAATGAGCGGCGTGATGCTGCTGAGGCAGCTGGTGAAGGCCGGCGTGCAGGTGCCGGTGGTGATGATCGCCGGCTCGACAGATGTGAAAAAGGCAGTACGGGCGATGCGGTCCGGCGCCTATGACTTCATCGAGAAGCCGGCCCGCGCCGACGTCATTGTGGCCGCGGTCCGGCGCGCGATCGGCAAGCGCGGCGAGAGCGTGGAGCTGGATGCCTTGCAGCTTGAGGCCGCGCGCTTCAAGCAACAGCTCACGCCGCGCGAGCGTGAGGTGCTGCAGCGCGTTCTCGACGGCCAGTCGAACAAGGTGATCGCCTTCGAGATCGGCATCAACCAGCGCACCGTTGAGAATCATCGCGCGAGCATCATGCGGAAGTCGGGTGTGAAGGCGCTGCCGGCACTGACGCGGATGATGTTCGCCGCCAATTTGTCCAACGAGCCCGCCACGACCAGCCCGGGGCCCGCATCGGTCGGCCCGGCCATCGCAGGGGAGGAGGAGAGCGATCGCTTCGAGCGCTATTTCGAACAGTTCCCGCTGGCCGTTGTTGTCTCCGCGATGGCATCACCCGAGCACGTGATCTACGCCAATCCGGCGTTCGAGGCGCTGTCGGGCCAGAAACTTGCGGAGATCGAGGGCCAGCCATGGAGCAGCCTGCGCGGCCTGTCGCACAGCGTCGATCCAACCCTCACATTGGCCGATGCGGTGCTGGCCTCCTCCGACCTGATCGGCACATTCCAGATCGAGCGGGCAGACAAATCGACCGTCCTCATCGATGTCTTCAGCAATATGATAGTCGATGACAATGACGGACCGGCCTTTCGCCTTGCCGCCCTGGTCGATGTCGGCCCCCGCGACGGCGAGAAGCTGCAGCAGGTCCAGCTGCAACTGCGTGAAAAGGACATGCGACTGCTGGAGATTCAGCATCGCGTGAAGAACAATCTGCAGATGCTCACCGCGCTGATCCACATCGAGGCACGCAAGGCGAAGGGGCAGCAGGAGACCGCGCCGTTTGATCGGCTGGCCGGACGGATCAATGCGATCCATCTCGTCTACAAACTGCTGTCGGAATCAGGCAAGGGCGATGAGATCGATCTGGGCGTATATCTCAGCGAGGTCGCCTCATCGATCATGCATTCCTCCGCGGTGGAGGGCATCCGGCTGGATATGCAGGTCGATTCGTTTCCGGTCTCGGTGAATATCGCATTGCCGACAGGCATGGTGGTCAATGAATTGCTGACCAACGCGCTCAAGCACGCGTTCGTCGGGCGTGAGGGTGGCACCATCACGCTACAAAGCCTCACCGATACCGCCGGATGCCGGGTTGTCGTATCGGATGACGGCGTGGGCCTCCCCCCCGATGTCACCTGGCCGAGGAATGGCAAGCTCGGTGCCATGATCGTGCAGTCGCTGCGTCAGAACGCCAAAGCCGACATCGAGGTCGACTCGCAGCCCGGCAAAGGCATGCGCGTCACCATCGCCTTCACCCGTCAGGCCACGGCGGTGCTGTCACCGCAGAGCGTTCATCCAACGAAACATTGATGCCGGCGACCAGCCGGGGATTTCCAAACATCCACAAGCCCTTTGGCACCCTTTCCAAAAAAGAACGCGCTCCCTTCCCTTACGCTTCCCCACCCCACAGCACATCGCTGATGCGGGGCGCGCCTGAGGCGATCATGGCCAGGCGGTCGAAGCCCAGGGCGACGCCGCCGCAGGGGGGCAGGCCGTGGGCCATGGCGGCGAGGAGGGCTTCGTCCATCGGCCAGGATTGGCCGCCCAGCGCGGCGCGGCGCGTGCGGTCTGTTTCGAAGCGGGTGCGTTGTTCGGCGGCATCGGTGAGTTCGATGTAGGCGTTGGCGAGTTCCAGGCCGCAGAGGAAGAGTTCGAAGCGTTCGGCGACGCGGGGGTCGGCGGGGCTGCGGCGGGCCAGGGCGGCCTGGGCGGTGGGGAAGTGGGTGAGGAAGGTGGGGGCGGAGCGGCCCAAAGTGGGTTCGATGTGGGTGAGGAGAAGGCGGAAGAAGAGGTCTTCCCAGTCCTCACCGGCGCGCAGCGTGACGCCGGCGGCGGCGGCGAGGGCCTGGGCGTTGCCGGCGGTGGCGAGGAGATCGGCCTGGCAGTGCAGGGCGAAGGCGTCGGCGAGGGTGATGCGGTCGGGGCGGGTGGTCTGGTGGGTAAAGCCTTGGCAGGTGACCGTCGGCGGGAGGGTGGCGCGCAGCAGGGCTGCGCATTCCTCGATCAGGTCGTCCATGGTCGCACCCGGGCGATACCATTCGAGCATGGTGAATTCGGCGGCGTGGCGGGGGCTGTCCTCGTTGTTGCGCCAGACGCGGGCCAGTTGGAAGATCGGGCCGGAGCCGCCGGCGAGCAGCTTTTTCATCGCGAATTCTGGGCTGGTGTGCAGGAACAATGGCTGGCGCTTGCCGTCAGGGAACATGCGTTCGGTGGCGAAGGCCTGCAGGTGGACTTCCTCGCCGGGGGTGGGGACGGCGTATTGGGTTTCGACCTCGGTGTAGCCGCGGGCGGTGAAGAAGGCGCGGACGGCTTGGGTCAGCAGGGCGCGGCGGCGGAGGAAGGGCAGGCGGGCGGCGAGGCGCTCGGGGTGCCAGGGTGGGGAGATGTTGGGATCGGTCATTTGCGGCCTTGGATGCGGCGCGGTAAGCCGCGCGACCATGCCCGATGGCCTTGTTCCCGACCAGCCCACTCTGCCCGACCAGTCCACTCTGAAGGACGCGGCCTCCCTGCGGCGCGCGGGGTTGATCGACGATGTCGATGCGATCGCGGCAGTGGGGGAGGTGTATGCGATCGCCATTCCCCCTGCCCTGCGGGCGCTGATTGTCGATCCCAACGGGCCGATCGGGCGGCAGTTCGTGCCGCATGCCGATGAGCTGGTGACGGCGGCGTGGGAGCGCCCTGACCCGATCGGGGATGAGGCGCTTTCCCCGGTGAAGGGGATTGTGCGGCGCTATCCGGATCGGGCGTTGTTGAAGCCGTTGCTGGCGTGCCCGGTCTATTGCCGGTTTTGTTT
>CAIVDX010000388.1 GCA_903904805.1 uncultured Rhodospirillales bacterium | reverse complement strand
TGACGAGCGCGAGCAGACCCTCAACCAGATGCTGGTGGAGATGGACGGCTTCGAGAGCAATGAGGGCGTGATCCTCATCGCCGCGACCAACCGCCCCGACGTGCTCGATCCCGCATTGCTGCGCCCGGGTCGTTTCGATCGCCAGGTGGTGGTGCCGAACCCGGACGTGAATGGCCGCGAGAAGATCCTGCGCGTGCACATGCGCAAGGTGCCGCTGGCCTCCGACGTCGATCCCAAGGTGATCGCGCGCGGCACGCCCGGTTTCTCCGGTGCCGATCTGGCCAATCTGGTCAACGAGGCAGCCCTGCTCGCCGCCCGGCTGGGCAAGCGTGTGGTGGCGATGGCCGAGCTGGAAAGTGCCAAGGACAAGGTGCTGATGGGGGCTGAGCGCCGCTCGCTCGTGATGAGCGACGCCGAGAAGCGCATGACCGCCTTCCACGAGGGCGGCCACGCGTTGTGCGCCATGCATCAGCCGGAATGCGACCCCGTCCATAAGGCCACCATCATTCCGCGCGGCCGAGCGCTGGGGCTGGTGATGTCGCTGCCCGAGGGCGATCGCTACTCCAAGAGCAAATCCAAGCTGCTCGCCGAACTCACCATGGCGATGGGCGGACGCGCGGCGGAGGAGCTGATCTTCGGCGCCAACAACGTGTCGAACGGCGCGGCCGGCGACATCAAGATGGCCACTGATCAGGCCCGCCGCATGGTCACCGAGTGGGGGATGAGCGACAAGCTCGGCATGATCGCCTATGGCGACAACAGCCAGGAGGTGTTCCTCGGCCATTCCGTGACGCAGAACAAGAACGTGTCGGAAGCCACCTCGCGCGAGATCGACAGCGAGATCAAGGACATCATCGATCACGCCTACGCCCACGCCAAGCAGATCCTCACCGACAATCTCGAGGAGCTGCACCGCATCGCCAACGGGCTGCTGGAATATGAGACCCTCTCGGGCGACGAAATCCGCACGGTGATTCGCGGCGAGCCGGTGATCCGCAAGGTGGTTGACGAGCCCGCGGCCGCCGAGCGTGGCCGCAGCTCGGTGCCTTCCGCAGGCCGCCCGGCCGCCGCCCCGCCGCCGACCGGCGGTCTGGGCCCGGCGCCGCAGCCAGGCTGAGCGATGCCCATTCCCGGTCGGCTGATCGAGCCGCTGGGACTGCTGGATGGAGACCAGGGCGAGGCGGCTGTGACAGCCGGACTCGCCCTTCCTCTGTCTGGTGGCCAGGCCTTCACCATTGCTCGCCTGATCGGCGCTGACGGCGAGCGGCTGGTCGCCGCCGCCGCGCTGCCCGCCGACTGGCGGGAGGCCGCCGCCGCCCTCGCGCGGACCCCCAGCCTCTGGTCGCGCCACGCCGGCAATCCCGCCGTGATGGGCATCCTGAACGTGACGCCGGACAGCTTCAGCGATGGCGGCCGCCATCTCGACCCGGCCGCGGCGATCGCCGCCGGCCAGGCCATGCTGGAGGCCGGGGCGGACATGCTGGATATCGGCGGCGAAAGCACCCGGCCCGGCGCCGCCCCCGTGACGCCGGCTGAAGAACTCGCCCGCATCCTGCCGGTGGTCTCAGCCCTCGCCCGCGCCGGCGCCACGCTCTCGATCGACACACGGCACGCCGCCACCATGCGCGCCTGCCTCGATATGGGGGCCGCCATCATCAACGACGTCACCGCCCTGAAGCACGACCCGGAAGCCGCTGCCGTGGTCGCCGCCGCGGGTTGCCCGGTGATCCTGATGCATATGCGCGGCACGCCCGAAACCATGGGCAGCCACGCCAACTACACCGAGCTGCCGCGCGAGGTGCTGGGCGAACTCGCCGAGCGCATCGCCGAGGCCGAGGCGGCCGGCATCAGCCCCGCGGCGATCGCGATCGACCACGGCATCGGCTTCGCCAAGATCGGCGCGCAGAACCAGACCCTGCTGCGCCACACGGGCCTCCTGCGCAATCTCGGCCGCCCCATCG
>CAIVDX010000387.1 GCA_903904805.1 uncultured Rhodospirillales bacterium | reverse complement strand
TGCGCGCGCTGGGGGTGCGGCGGGAGCGGATCACGCTGAGCGCGCGGATCGACGCGGCGGCGGACCCGGCGGAGATCCGAGTTTACGCCTCGTAAACCGGCGGTGATGACACAGATCAAAGCACGCTGGATTCCTCCGGCGTGATATGCCACTGTCCGCCTTGTCACCCATGGTTGACACGGCGAATGACAACAGAAGTTGACGGCTGGCACACCAGCCCGGTTCAGGATTATAAGGTCAGATCATGAGCAAGCCGCCCAAGCACCCGTTCCTGGACCATTGCCATCGCGCGCTGGAGGATATCCGCGGGCAGGGTCGCTACCGAACATTCACGCCGCTGGCGCGCCAGGCGGACCAGTTCCCGCTCTATCATTGGGAGCTGGATGGGGTGCCGCGCGAGGTGCTGGTGTGGTCGTCGAACGATTATCTGGCGATGGGTTGCTCGGACATCGTGATCGATGCGGCCTGCGAGGCGGCCCGCGCGCATGGCGCAGGCGCCGGCGGGACGCGGAATATCTCCGGTTCGTCGCCGCTGCATGATGCGCTGGAGGCGGAACTGGCCGATCTGCATGGCAAGCCCGCCGCGCTGCTGTTCAATTCGGGCTTTGTGTCCAACCAGGCGGCATTGTCGGCCATTCTGGGCAGCCTGCCGAACTGGATCGTGTTCTCGGATGCGAAGAACCATGCCTCGATGATCGCCGGCATCAAGGGCGCGCGCGGGGTGACCTGCCACGTGTTCCGCCACAATGACATGGCACATCTGCGCGAATTGCTGGCCGCCGCGCCGCCGCATGCGCCGAAGCTAATCGCCTTCGAGAGCGTCTATTCGATGGATGCCGACATCGCCCCGCTGGACCAGCTGTGCGATCTCGCCGAGGCCTATGGCGCGATGACCTATCTGGACGAGGTGCATGCGGTGGGCATGTATGGCGCCCATGGCGGCGGTGTGTCCGAGGCGATGGGTGTGGCGCACCGGATCGACGTGATCGAGGGCACGCTGGCCAAGGGGTTCGGCACCCATGGCGGCTACATCACCGGCGAGACCGCGCTGGTGGATTATGTGCGCTCCACCGCGCCGGGCTTCATTTTCTCCACCGCGCTGCCGCCAATGATCACCGGGGCGGCGCTGGCCAGCGTGCGGCATCTGAAGGCGGATGGCAGCCGTCGGGCGAAATTGTTCGAGCGCTCGGCGACCCTGATCGCCAAACTCGATGCGGCGGGTCTGCCGCGGATGGCAACCAGCAGCCACATCGTGCCGCTGCGCATCGGCGAGGCGGCCCTGTGCCGCGAGGTCAGCCAGCGGTTGCTGGTGGAGCACGGCATGTATGCCACGCCGATCAACTATCCGACCGTGCCGCGCGGCGGCGAGCGTCTGCGCTTCACGCCCACGCCGCTGCACACCGATGCGATGATGGATCGGCTGGTGGAGGCGCTGGACGCGGTGCTGCCGGCGCAGTTGCGGCAGCGCGCGGCGGCCTGATGGCTGGCTGAGCGACCGCCATCGGCTGTCACCGCGGTGACAGTCGCCGTGCGCGCGTTGCCCAGGCTGCCGGCGGATGCGCCGGGTGAGCCGATCGCGTTACCGGACCGCGCATGTCGACAGCGCCGTCGCGTTCGCCTGGCGGCGTCTGTGCCTTCGCTGCCTTGTGTTCCGCGCGTGGCTGTGGCGACATCGTGGCATGCGCCGATTTCTGACGATCATGTGGTGTTGCCTGCTCGCCCTGCCGTGCCGTGCCGAGGATTTTTATGCCGGGCGCACCATCACGCTGTTGATCGGGCACCCCGCCGGCGGCGGCTATGATCTGTATTCGCGCCTGCTCGCCGCGCATCTGGGGCGGCATGTGCCCGGCAATCCGACCGTGCTGCCAAAGGAGATGGTGGGGGCCGGCGGCATTCGCGCGGCGTCGTTCATCATCGGCCCCGCGCCGCGGGACGGCACGATGATTTCGGAGGTGACGCGCACCATCGCGTTCGATCCGTTGCTGCGCGGGCAGGTGAAGTTTGATCCGCGGCAGCTTGCCTGGATCGGCAGCATTTCCGACGATGTCACGGTGTGCGTGACGCGGCGGGAGTCGCCGATCCGCACGGTGCAGGATCTGCTCACGCGGCCGGTGCGGCTGGGTGGCGAGGGGCCGGCCTCGAGCCCGGACACGATGACGACGCTGATCCGCACGGTGTTCGGCGCGAGCAACATCTCGCTGGTGACGGGCTATCCCGGCACGGCGGATGTGACGCTGGCGATGTTGCGGGGCGAGATCGATGGGCTGTGTGGGTTGTCGTGGGACACCATCCGCACCGCGCATGGTGACTGGTTGCGCGATCGCAGCGTGAATCTGCTGGTGCAGGTGGGCGCGCAGCGGTCGCCGGAGTTGCCGGACCTGCCCGCGCTGGCCGACTTCGCTGTCGATGCCAGGCAGAAATCCGTTTTGAAGCTGGTGCTGGCGGCCGAACTGATGGCGCGCCCGTTCGCCGCGCCGCCGGACATGCCGCCGGGCCGGCTGGAGATTCTGCGCAAAGCCTTTGACGAGACGATGAAGGATCCGCAGTTCCAGGCCGACGCGAAGGCGAGGGAGCTGGATGTGGCCCCGATGAGCGGCAGCGCGATCGACCAGCTCCTGCGCGACACCTACGCGACGCCGCCCGAGCAGGTCGCCGAAGCCCGCACCGCGCTGACCCCCCACTGAGTCAAAAATTCAAAAGTGTGTTGCTTCTGCTTTGCGGGCTCAGTAGCCGCCGAAAATTCCCCGCAGGAACCCCGGTGTCAAAGCCGCCAGCGGATTGACGGTGACGGTTGGATCATTCATCGGCCCGCGCACCCGATAGGTCGCGGCGAACAGTCCGCAGCCCTGCTCGGGTGAAAAGAGCTTGCCTAGCACTGGAAGATTGCCGAGCAGGCTGTTGAAGAAATAGGCCGGCACGATGGTGCCCTCCATCTCGCCACTATGGGCCGCGAGGTCCAGGCTGCCTTTCGCGGTGAGGCCGAGTGCGGGGCTGAAGGCGCGGGCGTCGGCGAGGTCGAGGCGCTGGCGGCTGAGGCGGAAGGGGGCGACCAGGCGGGTGAAGCCAAGGCCCGGGCCGGCGAGCGTGTCGGCGAGGCCGTAGAGCGTCATTGCCTGCAGCAGGCGGGCGAGCGCGGGGGCGTTGGTCAGGCGGAAATTCTCGATGGTGGCATTGCCGGTCAGCGGATGGCCCTTCACCTGGTCGTCGTAACGACCTGTCAGTTCGAGATGGCCGCCCTGCATGTCGTCCAGCAGATCGAAATCGCGCAGCAGGGCGCCGGCGTCGTCGGTCTTGCCGGACAGGCGGCGGGTGCCGCCATCGGAGGTGATGTCAAGCGCGAGGGAGCTGGCGCCGCCGGTTTGCAGATGGGCGCGGCGGACCACGCTGCCGTCGCTTTCGGCGTGCGCGGTGAACGCGCTGACCGGGCGCCCCTTCGCGAACAGCGCGCGGTCGAAGCGAAGATCGCTGATCCAGGGAGGATCCTTGGCGTCGTCGTCATCGGGGCCGTGGGGGGATTCGCGCGACAGGCGGGGCGAGAGGTCGAGCAGCGGGCCCTCCAGCGCGATGGTCCAGGGCGCGCTGGTGCTGGCGGGGAAGCCGATCTCGCCATGCAGGTCGGTCTGGCCGAGCACGGCGCGGGCGATGCGCAGGCGGGTGGGAGTGCCGGCCCGCACATCGATGCGCGCATCCAACGAGATCTGCGCGCCGTCCGCCCGCAGCTGATCGATGGCGGTGAGGCGATCATGATCGAAGCGCAACAATGCATCGAAGCCGGCCGGCGCGCCGGCGGGTTTGCGCCAGCCGAGCGGGGCGACCTCGAGCATCGCGGCGGCGGTGTCGGCGTGGATGCGCACCTCGGCCGCACCGCTGCGATGCAGCTGCCAGCCGGCGGTGATGTCGGCGGGGCCGTGCAGAATGCCCAGCGTGTCGATCTTCGCCTGGGCGAGCTGGGTGTCGGAGGCGCGGCCGGCGAGTTCGGCGTGTTGGGTGACCTGGCTGGCGGGGCCGTCACGAAAATCCATGCCCAGGCGCAGATCAACCGGAATGCGGCCGAGCTGCGCAGTGCCGTGCGCGCTCATCCCCTGGGTGTCGATGGCCAGCTGCGCCTCGCCGGCATCGAGATCGCGGCCGGCGACGACCGAGGCGAAATGCGCATTGTGCAGCGCGGATGTCGCGGAGATGGTGATCTCCTCGAAGGTGAGTTTGTTCTTGAACGGCAACGCCACATGCAACACGCCCGACATGGTGCCGGCGGGTTCGTGCAGCGGCAGCGGATGGCGATCGAGCATCTGCAGGCGTGGATGTTTCAGCAGCGTGATGACATCGGCGATCGGGCCGTCGACGTTGGCGGCGATCACGCCATCCTGGTCGTGACCGGCAAGCCCGGTGATGTGCAGGGTGGCCGAGCGCATCTGCAGATTGCCGAGATGGCCGGAGCGCCCGACGATGTCCATCACATCGGGGCCGGCGAAGGTGAGCGTGGCAGAGGCGCCCTCGACCGCGGGCGCCGGGCGCAGCCAGACGATGGTGACGGCGTCCGCCTCTAGCTGGCCGGCGGCCTCGGTGAGTTCGGCGTCGGAGAAGTCGTCTGGCGCGGTCAGGCGGAATTTGAAATGTCCGTCATGGGCGATGCCGGCGGGCACGTTCTCGACCATCCAGTCGCGCACGCCGTGATCGAGGCCCGGCGGCCAGAGGTGGGCGAGATCGGCGAAATTCGCGCGGTCGAGATCGACCGCCATCGCGGCGGTGATGCGGCCATCGGCGCGCGCGCCGGTGAGCTGCACATGCAGATGCGGATCATTGCCGGTGCCGGGCAGGGTCGCGGCGAGATCGGCCTGCAGCGTGTGGTCGTTCGCGCCGGAGAGTGCGAGCACGGCGGACTTCACCGGCAGGGTTCCGGTGCCGACATGCGCGCTGCCGGCACCGACCACCGCGTTGAGGCTCCAGGCGGCAGGGGTCAGATGCGGGGCGACCTCGGCGGTGCCGGAGAGCGTGAGCGGTGCGCCGAGGGCGGCGAGCGGGGCGAGGCCGGGGGCGGCGGCGGCGAGGGCGGCGGGGGTGATGGTGCCCAGGGTGAAGCGCAGGCTGCCGGCGCCGCCGGGGACGAGGCGGGCGGTGATCGCGAGCGGGGCCTCCTGGCCGGCCAGCGCCAGCCGCGCGTCGAGCTGGCCCTGCACGGTGCCGTCAGTGGCGCGGCGGAGTTCGATGCGGGCCGATGGCGCCGACCATTCGGCGCCGAGCTGGCGGTCGCGCACCAGCAGACGGGCGTCGCGGATCAGCACGCGGCGGAGCTGGCTGAGCCGGGCCTCCAGCCGCGTGTCGGTGCTGCGATCGCCCTGCGGCGGGCGGGCGATGTCGGCGAGCAGGGCGTCGAAGGGGTTGTCGGCGGGTGGGGGGGTGTCGTCGGCGGCCGCATCGCCGCCGAGATCGAGGCTGATGGCGCCATCGCTGTCGCGCATCAGCCGCAGGGTTGCGCCGTCGAGCTCGATGGCACGGGGCACCGCGCGGCCGAGCAGCAGCCAGGCCGGCGAGAGCGCGACCGCCGCGCGCGGCAGTTCGGCGCGCAGGCTGCCATCGGCGGCGAAGGCGCGCACGTCGCGCAGGCGCAGATCGAGCGCCTGGTCAACGCCGCCGCGCCAGCCCTCCCAGGCGAGGGCCACATGGCCGAGCCGCAGCGTGGGGCCGCCTTGGGTGGTCAGCGCGGCCTCGATGCGCGGGGTCATCCAGTCGAGATCGAGCGGGCCGCGGGAGAGGCGCCAGGCCAGCGCGGCGACGAGCACCACCGCCAGCAGCGCAAGGCCGAAGACCAGCTCGGCGAGCACGTGGCAGACCCCGCCCCAGTGGCGCAGGACAGCGTGCGCGGCGCGGGCGCAGCCGCGGATCATGAGGCTGTGCCGGCGCGAACGGGCTTGACCGGGGCCGACCGCCGCGCCCAGCGTCCGCGGCGATGAGCGACATTCCCGCCCCGACGGACTGGCTGACCACCGCCGCCACACGCTGGCCGGCGCCGGCCGACAGCCTGGCGGCCGGGCATCTGCGCGCGGACCTGCCCGGCCGGCCGGACGCGCTGCTGGATGCGATCGGCGGCAACAGCGCCTATCTGTCCGACCTCGCGCGGCTGGAGACGGCGACGCTGGATCGCTGGATCGCCGAGGGGCCGGACCAGTGCCTGGCCGACATTCTGGCGGAGCTGGCGGCGATCGATCCGGCGAGCGAGCACACGCGCGTCGCGCGCGGGTTGCGGCTGGCCAAGCGGCGGGCGGCCTTGGTGATCGGGCTGGCCGATATCGCCGGCATCTGGGGCCTGGAGCAGGTCACCTGGGGCCTGAGCGCGCTGGCCGACACCGCGCTGCGGCTGGCGGTGGATCATCTGCTGCGCGCCGCGCACGACCAGGGCAGCCTGCAGCTGGCCGACCCGGCGCGGCCCAGCCTGGGCAGCGGCTTCTGCGTCTTCGCGCTCGGCAAGCTGGGCGCGGGCGAACTGAACTACTCCTCGGATATCGACCTCGTGCTTTTGTATGATCCCACGCCGCATCTCTACACCGATGCCCTCGGTGAGCGCGATTCGGCGAGAGCGGATGCGCGCGCGATGGCGCTGGGGCCGCTCTTCGTGCGGCTGGCGCGGGCGCTGGTGGGGCTGCTGCAGACCGCCGACGAGAATGGCTATGTGTTCCGCACCGATCTGCGGCTGCGGCCGGACCCGTCCTCGACCCCGCTGGTGGTCTCGCTGGCCGCTGCGCTGAGCTATTACGAGAGCATGGGGCAGTCCTGGGAGCGGGCGGCCTGGATCAAGGCGCGCGCGGTGGCGGGCGATCTGGAGCTTGGGCGGCGCTTTCTGGAGCAGATCCGGCCATTCACCTGGCGGCGCTATCTGGATTTCGCGGCGATTGCCGACATCGCGGCGATGAAGGCGCGGATCGACGCGCACAAGGGCAGTCGGCTGCCGGCTGGTGACGATCCGGACGGCCTGGCGGGCTATGATCTGAAGCTCGGCCAGGGCGGCATTCGCGAGATCGAGTTCATCGCGCAGGCGCTGGAGATGGTGTGGGGCGGGCGGGAGCCGGGGCTGCGCATCGCCGCCACCCTGCCCGCTCTGGCGGCGCTTGAGCGCGCCGGGCGGCTGCCGGAGAGCGCGCGCGACGGGCTGACCGGGGCTTATCGGCAGCTGCGGCTGATCGAGCATCGGCTGCAGATGGTGCATGACCGGCAGACCCATGCGCTGCCGGCAGCGGAACGGCTGGACCGTTTCGCGGTGTTCCTGGGGCTCTCGGACCGGGCGGCGCTGGCGGCGTGGCTGCTGCCGGCGCTGCGGCTGGTGCATGCGGTGTTCGGCGAGCTGCTGCTGGGCGCGCCGGCCGCCGCGCCGGCCTTGGGCGACGAGCAGGATGGCGGCGATCCCGATCTGATCGCGCAACTGGCCGCCCACGGGTTTCATCAGCCCGAGCGGGCGGCGGCGGCGATTCGGCATTGGCGGGATGGGCATCCGCGCGCCACCCGCTCGGAGCGGGCGCGGCATCTGCTGCGGGAGCTGCTGCCGGACCTGCTGCCCGCGCTCGCCGGCCAGCCGGAGCCGGACGTGGCCCTCGCGCGGTTCGACGCGTTTCTGGCGCGGCTGCCGGCGGGTGTGCAGATCCTCTCGCTGCTGCGGCACAATCCCGCGCTGCTGGAGCGGCTGGCGGCGGTGCTGGGCACCGCGCCGCTGCTGGCGGAGCATTTCGCCCGCGATCCCGGCTCGATCGAGGGGCTGCTGGAGGCCGCGCCGATCGCCGAGGATCGCTTCGCGCCCACACGGCGGCTGCGGCTGCAGCTGCGCGACGCCGATGGGCTGGAGGAGAGCCTGGCGCTGCTGCGGCGTTTCGTGCGGGCGGAGGAATTCGCGCTGTCGGTGGCGCTGCTGGAAGGGCGGATCGATGTCGATCTGGCCGGGCTGGCGCGCACGCGGCTGGCCGAAGCGGCGCTGGGCGCGCTGCTGCCGATCGTGCTGGCCGGGCACGTCGCCCGCCATGGCGTGCTGCCGGGCGGGGCGATGGTGCTGGTGGCGCTGGGCAAGGCGGGCAGCCGGGAGATGCTGCCGGGCTCGGACCTCGATCTGATGCTGATCTATGACCATCCGGACGGGGTGACCGAAAGCGTGGCGGGCGCGAGCGGGCGCAGCCTGCCGGCGAGCACCTGGTTTCTGCGCGCGGCCCACGCGCTGATCGGGGCGATCACCGCGCCGGGGACCGAAGGGCCGCTCTATGAGCTCGACATGCGGCTGCGGCCCTCGGGCAACAAGGGGCCGGTGGCTGTCTCGCTCGCCAGTTTCGTGCGCTACCATCAGCAGGATGCCTGGACCTGGGAGCGCATGGCGCTGACCCGGGCGCGGGTGATCGGCGGCGCGCGCGGCCTGCGGGCGAAGGTGTGGGCCGCGCTGGCGAGCGCGCTCGACCATAGCGGGGAGCCGTCGCGCATTCTCGCCGACGCGGCGGCGATGCGCGCGCGGATGATCGCCGAGCTGCCGGCCACGGGCCCGTGGGATGTGAAGCTGCGGGCGGGCGGCTTGATCGAGGTGGAATTCATTGCCCAGGCGCTGCAACTGATCGCGCCGGCGGCGGCGCGCGACCCGGTGACGCGGGTGGCGCTGGACAGGCTCGGCCAGGCCGGCCTGCTCGGCGCCGAGGAGGCCGCGCTGCTGATCCGGGCGGACCATCTGTGGCGCAGCGTGCAGGCGCTGGTGCGGCTGACCGTGGGGGGAGCGCAGGCGCCACCGGCGGCGGCCTGCGCGCTGCTGGCGCGGCAACTGCACCTCACGCCTCTTGACGCCGGGCCGTTGCGGGCCAAGCTCGAGCCGATGGCGGCTGACGTGCGGGAGATCTTCGTGCGGCGGATCGGTTCAGTGTGATAACAATCGGAGACAGCGTGATGAGCATCAGCGAAGGCGACACCGCACCGAACTTCACCATGGCGGCCTCGGGCGGTCGCAAGGTCAGCAAGGCCGCGCTGAAGGGCAAGCCGTTCCTGCTGTATTTCTATCCGAAGGCGGACACGCCCGGCTGCACCAAGGAGGCCTGCGCGTTCGAGGAGGCGCTGCCGCAGCTGGGCAAGCTCGATCTCGAGGTGATCGGCGTGTCACGCGACGCGATGCCGGCGATCGAGAAATTCGCCAAGAAATATAACCTGACTTTCCCACTTGCCTCCGACGAGGATGGCGCGGTGACCGAGGCCTATTGCGTGTGGGTGGAGAAGAGCATGTACGGCAAGAAATATATGGGCATCGAGCGCTCGAGCTTTCTTGTCGACGCCAAGGGCAAGATCGCCAAGGTGTGGCCGAAGGTGAAGGTTGATGGCCACGCTCTGGACGTGCTCGAAGCGGCGAAGGCGCTTTAGTTTCGAAAGTTCTTTGGTTCTGCTTTTAAGAAAGAACCAAGAAACCTCTGAATGTTTGGTGCGGCGGCGGGTCGATCTCTCAGCTCTGGAATTCGGCCTGTTGGGCTGATGCGCGGAGCCAGGCTCGCACACCTTCAGGGTTGGTGAAGCGCTTGGCGACGAGAAATCCAACGCCACCCAACGCCTGCGCGGCGGTGATGCCGTCCTGGTCGGTGATGTCGTCACCGATGAAGATGGGCAGGCGGCCGGCAAACGCCTCGAGCGCCATCACCGCGCGGACGGCGGCCCCCTTGTCGACCCCCACGGCGCGGACCTCCCACGCCATCGATGCCGGCATGATCTCGAACCTTGGGTCGGCCTTGACCAGCGGGGCGATCGCCGCGCGCAGTGCCGGGCCGGCATCCGGGGCGAGGCGAAAATGCAGCACAAAGCCTCGGGATTTTCGTTCCAGCAGCGCGCCGGGATGGCGTGCGACGGCTGCCTCGGCGGTTTCGAGCCAGCCATTGGGGGGCAGCGGCAGATCGCGGCGCAGGATATCGGCACCCAGCGCCGGGCGCAGTGCCGCGCCATGCTCGCCGGCCACCGCGCTCGCCACACCAGGCAGCAGCGCATCGACATCCTCGACGGGGCGGCCGGAGATGATGGCCAGGGCGCCGGACAATTGGCCGCGCAGGGTCAGAAGAGTGTCGCGCAGGCCGGGCGGCACCACAACTGAGTCGGGCGTCGGCGCGATGTCGATCAGCGTGCCGTCGAGATCCAGCAGCAGCGCCGCGCGATCGAGCGGCGGCAGGCTCATGATGCGCGGCAGCCGATCAGGCGGATGTCGTACACCGCGTGCTGGTAGAGATTGATCGAGGGCTCGTTGGCGAAGATCCAGCCATGGAAATCGGCTGCGCCGCCGCGGCTGTCCACCACATCGAGGAAGGCGGTGGCGTCCGGCGGCTGGTCGGGCGCGCGGATCTTGCAGGATCGCACTGAAATCGTCAGCGAGCCGAATGTCGCCGCGGTGCCGGCCTTCACCAGAATTTCCTTGGCCGAGGCTGTGACCTTGTCGAGCCCGCGCAGATCGGCGACCGGGCGATCCTGCCAGGGCGCATCCACCGGCACCGGCTGCGCCAGCGCGGTGGTGCCGGACAGCAAGATCATCGCCATGCACAGGGCTTTCATCGCAGCGGGCTTTCCAGCCCCTCGACGAGCGCGGTGAGAATCCTGCGCATGGCCTGCGCGTCCACACCCATCAGCACGGCATCCTCGAACACGTCGCGCATCATCTGCGCCAGTTCGTCGTGATTCTCGGCCAGCATCTGGAGCTTCTCGGTGCAGGAGACCGGGGTGCCGTCCGGCTGTGGCCAAAGCGGCGGGGTGCTCATTTCTTCGATGCCGAATCGTCAGGCGGCGGCAGGGTTTTCTGCACGGCGGCGGTGAGGTCGCCGACATTGAAGATGAACTTGCCGAGCAGATCCTCCAGCGACACCGCCGACTGGGTGATGGTGATGCGGCCACCGGGCTTCAGCATCTTTTCCGACCCGCCGGGGACCAGCGAGAGGAATTTGCCGCCAAGCAGACCGTCGCTGATCACCTCGGCGGAGCTGTCATCAGGCAGTTCGAGATCGGGGCGCACGGTGAGGGCGACGTGGGCGAGATAGGATTTCGGGTCGATCGAGGCATCGGTGACCTTGCCGACATTCACGCCGGCGAGGCGGACGTCGGAGCCGGCGGCCAGGCCATCGATGCGGGTGAAGTCGGCACTGAGCGTGTAGCCGCTGGCGGCACCGCGGCCGGTATGGGCGCCGGCGAAGGCGAGGAACCCACCGGCGACGGCCAGCACGACCGCTCCCGCCGCGACGTCGGCAATGCTGCGGGACATGGGGGCGCTAGCTGCCCGGGGTCCAGGCTTCGTAGTCAGCACTCGCCGCGGCACGGTGGCCGCCGCGATAATCATGGCCGGCCGGACGATGTGCGTTGGCGGTGCCGGTCTGGTTCGCCAGATGCGGCAACTGCCAGGGCTTGCGCGCGCTCTGGGCGATCGGGGCGTCGGTGATGTGGTGCAGCCAGGCGTGCCACTCGGCGGGCACCGCGGAGGCGTCGGGGATGCCGGCATAGATCACCCAGCGGCGGGTGCGATCATAGCCCGGGCGCTTGCCGCGGCGATCCTCGTAATAGCGATTGCCGGCGGCATCGCGTCCGACGGCCTTGCCCCGGAGGGCGGTGAAGATGCGGGTGCCGATGTCCATGACCCCGATATAGGACGGCCCGCCGGTTCGGTCCACCATGTCCCGTCATTCCAATCTATCCACAGGATTTTGTGTCCGATTCGCGAATCGGACACAAAATACGCTTTTCACAGGTCAAGCCCTGTCATAGCGTGCCGTCATCGACAGGAGGCTGGCATGGGCGACACAGGAACGATGCGGGCGTGGCAGGGTGTGCGGATGCGCACCACCGAGGCCGCCGCCGATCCCGATGCGCCGACGCGCGTGATCACCCTGCCCGCCGCCTGGGACGATGCCGCCTCCGCCGCGCTCGCCGCCTTGTTGCCGGAGGATGGGCCGGCGCTGCTCGCCACCGCCGCCGAGGCCTGGATCCGCCCGATCGCGGTGGCTGCCGCCGAGCGCGGGATTGTGGCGCCGATCGCCGAGCAGCTGCATGCGCTGCTGCTGCGGCGGCGGGGCGCGCCGGATGCGGCGTTGTGGTCGGGCCGGGCGATGGGGGCCAGCGCGATGCCGGGGTTCGTGCTGAACCTCGCTGAATTTTTCCATCCGGCGCTGGGGTTCGAGGCCGAGGCGTTTGGCGAGGCGGTGGAGACCGCCGTGCTGGCGCTGACGCTGGCGGCCCCGCGGGCGCGGCGCATCGCCGTCTCGCTGAGCGATCTGGCCGGGCTGCTGGCCGCGCTCGGCATTGCCTATGACAGCGATGAGGGCCGGCTGGTGGCTGCCAACATCGCCGCCCTGCTGCGCGGCCGGGCCGACAGTGCCTCGGCGCGCTTTGCCCGGCAGGCGACGTTGATTTCACCGGACTGGCGGCTGCCGGCTGCCTGCGCGGAGCTGCCGGAGCTGGCGCTGGCCGCCCGGGCGGCGCGGGGGGCGATCGCGCCGCATCATGTCGCCACCACCGCGATCCTGCTGCCCGGCCCGGCCGATGCGTTGCTGGGTGTGGAGACCGGCGGCATCGCCCCGGCCTTCGCGCCGGTGAACTGCGCCGGACAGCTGACCCGCACCGCACGCGCCTGGCTGGCGGCGCATGCGATGAGCGCCGAGAGCGCGCTGGCGCGGCAGATCGCCGGCCAGAGCGTGTTCCCCGAGGTGAGCCATGCCGCGCATCTGGCGATGGTGCGCGCCGTCGCGCCGATGATCCAGGCGATGCCGGCGCTGCCGGAGGCGCATATGGTGCCCGTCGCGCCTGGTCGGCGCGAGCTGCCGGCGCGGCGGCGCGGCTACACGCAGCAAACCACCATCGCCGGGCATCGCGTGCTGCTGCGCACGGCGGAGTTCGAGGACGGCACGCTGGGCGAGATTTCGGTGGGGCTGCCGAAGGAGTCGGCGACGGTGCGCGGGCTGATGGACGGGCTGTGCCAGGCGGTGAGCATCGGGCTGCAGCATGGCGCGGGTCTGGGGGAGTTCGTCGAGGCGTTCGGGCAGACGCGCTTCGCGCCGGCCGGCACGGTGAGCGGCGATCCCGCGGTGGCGCGGGCGAGTTCGCTGCTGGATTATGTGGTGCGGCATCTGGCGGCGCATTACGCGCCGGAGGTCAGCCTGCCGGAGGGTGAGGTGGAGGCGCCGGAGGTTCAGGCGGCGCCGCCCAGCCTGCCGCTCGATCTGCCGGCGGCGCCGCGGCAGCGTCTGCTGCGGGTGGTCTCCGGCTAGAGCAGCGGCGGATCATCGTCGTCGCATGATCCGGTCACGCTGCCCGCCACACCACCGACCTGGCGCGTGACCTGAGGTTCAAACCGACCCGGTCAGGCTCTAGAGCACGAAGCTCAGGCCGGAGACGATCAGCAGCAGGTTCACCGCGCGGGCGAATTGCAGGTCGGACAGGCGCTTGTAGAGCAACAGGCCGATCGAGGTGCCGAGCAGCGAGACGGGCACGAACAGCAGATCCGCCGGCGACACGCCCAGGCCACCGGCGCCGGAGCGTCGCGCCAGGCTGATGGCCAGCAGGGCGGCGATCTGCATGATCAGAATGAAGGGCTGAAACACCGCGCGCTGGCGCACCTTGTCCCAGCCTTTCATGCCGCACCAGATGGTGACGAAGGCGCCGGGAAAGCCGACCGCCCCGCCGGTAACTCCGCTGAGCAGGCCGGTGCCGAAATCCATCGCGCCATGCTGCCAGCGGACCACCATCGGTCGTCGGAGCAGCATGAACAGGCCATAGCCCAGCAGGAACACGCCCAATGCGCGGGTGTAGGCGGCGCGATCGGCATGCAGCAGCATCCATACGCCCGCCCCGAGGCCGAACGCGCCACCGGCGAGATACGGCGCGAGACCGCGCCAGGCGATGTCGCGCCGCGACGCCCAGGTCATCGCCGCCTGATTCGCGATCGAGCACATGATCATGATCTGAACGAGCCTGACCTGATCATCGGACAGGTGAAACAGCATCGCCCCGCAAATGGCCGAGAAGGCGAAGCCGGCGATGCTGGAGGCCATCGAGGCCGCGAGAATGGCCGCCATCATCAGCGGCGCACCGGGCTGGCGCGCCAGCACTGAGGCGGAGATCACACTCAGCGCCGCCAGACAATATGGTGTTGGATCATGGGACCGGAGCCCACGCATCGGTGCCGGTGCCGATCAATCGATGTCGGTGGTAGCTGGGCCGCCGGTGTCCGCCAGGGTGACACAGGCGCCGGAGGACGGCAAAGCGGCCTGCGCCGGGCCCTCCCAGAGTCCCGGCTCGTAGGCGCCTTTGGAGGCCATTCCGGGCGCGACGCTCAGAACCAGCACGGCGGCGGCAAATGAAAGAACCCGATTCATCGACATAGCGATCCCCCTTAGCTTCAGCCAGCGAGAACGTTTTATCCCCAGAATCAGTATCGATAAGTGGCTTTCCATTACAGGCATATTACGCTCGTAAAGGCGCCTTTTCTGTAGATAAGGTCAGCCAACACGGCCGGCTTCGCAACGAGAATCATCGCGCCGCGACAAAACCTGACATCGCGGCCGCGGGTCAGCTCACCCGGCCGTCAGCGCGGCGCGTGCCAGTGGGCGAGGCTCTCATAGACCAGCAGCAGACCGCCATCGCGCATGAAGCTGCCGCAGACGCGCATGCCCACGCCGCCGAGCACGATGCGTGAGCTGGTGTTGTCCTCTCGGGCGACGGCGACGACCCGTTCGATGCCGGCACGATCATGGGCGAAGCGCAGGGCGGCGCCGGCGGCCTCGCGCGCCAGGCCGCGGCCACGGCTTTCCGGCCAGAAGGCGAAGCG
>CAIVDX010000386.1 GCA_903904805.1 uncultured Rhodospirillales bacterium | reverse complement strand
GGTGTGAAGTTCACCGCTGGTGAACTTCCGACTTCCCAACTCCGATTCAGATTGCTACCTGCCGCCCCTCACCCCGATGCGGTCGTGGCGGTATTGGTAGACGCGCAGCGTTGAGGTCGCTGTATCGCAAGATGTGGAAGTTCGAGTCTTCTCGACCGCACCAATTTCTTCAACATCCTGTTCTTGCCACACTCATCAGGCACCAGGCGGCTTGCCTGTTGCACCGCAACAGCCGAACCTGTGCCGGCCATGAGGGGTAGTTGACGATGGACGAGGATTTTCGCAAGGCGGCGCTGGATTATCATCGGCTTCCCCGACCGGGAAAGCTGGCGATCGAGGCCACCAAGCGCATGGCCACCCAGCGCGATCTGGCGTTGGCCTACTCCCCCGGTGTGGCCGCCGCCTGCGAGGAAATCGTCAAGAACCCCGACACGGCGCGGGATTACACCGCGCGCGGCAATCTGGTGGCGGTGATTTCCAACGGCACCGCGGTGCTGGGCTTAGGCACTATCGGCGCGCTCGCCTCCAAGCCCGTCATGGAGGGCAAGGCGGTCCTGTTCAAGAAATTCGCCGGGATCGATGTGTTCGACATCGAGGTGAACGAGCCGGACCCGATGAAATTCTGCGACGTGGTGGCGGCCCTGGAGCCCACCTTCGGCGCGATCAATCTGGAGGATATCAAGGCGCCGGAATGTTTCATCGTGGAGCGCACACTGCGCGAGCGGATGAAGATTCCGGTCTTTCATGACGATCAGCATGGCACCGCCATCATCGTCGCCGCCGCCGTGCGCAACGGGCTGGTGCTGCAGGGCAAGGCGCTGTCGGAGGTGCGGCTGGTGACCTCCGGCGCAGGGGCGGCTGCATTGGCGTGCGTGGATCTGCTCGTCGCGATGGGGCTGAAGCATGAGAATGTGACGCTGTGCGACGTGAAGGGCGTGGTCTATGCCGGGCGCGAGGAGAACATGTCGCCCGATCTGGCGCGCTATGCCCGCCAGACCGATGCGCGGACGCTGCCGGATGTGCTGCCCGGCGCGGATGTGTTCCTGGGTCTGTCCGCCCCGCGTGTGTTCAAGTCCGAGTGGCTGCCGCTGCTGGGTGAGCGGCCGCTGGTGATGGCGCTGGCCAATCCCGAGCCGGAGATCCTGCCCGAGGCGGTGCGCGCCGGGCGGCCCGACGCGATCGTTGCCACCGGGCGGTCGGACTATCCCAATCAGGTCAACAACGTGCTGTGCTTCCCCTTCATCTTCCGCGGTGCGCTGGATGTGGGGGCGACCGAGATCAACGAGGCGATGAAGGTCGCTGCCGTCGAGGCCATTGCCGAGCTGGCGCGCGCCGAGGCGTCTGAGGTGGTGGTGGCGGCCTATGGCGGCACCGCGCCGACCTTTGGGCCGGATTACATCATTCCCAAGCCGTTCGACCCGCGGCTGATCCTGCAGATCGCCCCGGCCGTGGCGCGGGCGGCGATCGAGAGCGGTGTGGCGACCCGGCCAATCACCGATTTCGATGCCTATCGACGTGAGTTGGAGCGCTTCGTGTTCCGCTCGGGCCAGTTGATGCGCCCGGTGTTCGAGGCGGCGAAGAAATCACTGAAAACCATCGTCTATGCCGAGGGCGAGGATGAGCGCGTGCTGCGTGCGGTGCAGGGCCTGCTGGATGACGAGGTGGCGCGACCAATCCTGATTGGCCGCCGCCGCGTGATCGCCGCCCGCGTCGCCGAACTGGGTCTGCGGATCGACCTGGAGGACAGCGTGCGCATTCTCGACCCGCGTGAGGATGCGGAGGTGTTTGATCCGCTGGTGCCGGCCTATCAAGCGCTGGTGGGCCGCCGTGGCGTGCCGCCGGCCGCGGCCGGGCGGCATTTCGTCTCGCGCCCGGCGGTGGCTGCGGCGATGCTGCTGCGCGCGGGCATCGCGGATGCCGCGATCTGCGGCGGTGTCGGCGATTGGTGGCAGCAGATGCGCTATGTGATGCCGATCATCCCGCGCAAACCCGGCGTGCACCGCATCTATGGCCTGTCCTGCCTGATCCTGCCCGGCGGGGCGATGTTCATCTGCGACACCCATATGAATGTCGATCCCACCGCGGAGGAAACCGCGGAAATGACCATGCTCGCCGCCGAGGCGGTGCAGTCCTTTGGGCTCACACCGAAGGCGGCGCTGCTGTCGCATTCCAGCTTCGGCAGCTCGGCCAGCCCCTCGGCGCGGAAGATGCGCGCGGCGCTGGCGCTGATCCAGAAACTGGCGCCGGATCTTGAGGTGGATGGCGAGATGCATGCCGACGCCGCGCTCGATGCCGCCATCCGCGGCCGCGCGGTGCCGGAGAGTGCACTGACCGGCACGGCGAATCTGCTGGTGATGCCCGGTCTGGATGCGGCCAATATCGGCTTCAACCTGGTCAAGGCCGCCGCCGAGGCGCTGCCGGTGGGACCGATGCTGCTGGGCATGGCTAAGCCGATTCACGTGGTGGTGCCCTCGGTGACGGCACGCGGCATTCTCAACCTGTCAGCCTTTGCTGCCATGGAAGCTGGAGGCAGCGCGACGTGATCGCGCTGCTGGCGGGGTTCGCTCTGCTGGCACTTCTGCTGTTGGGCGGTGGGGCCCTGGCGCGCGCGCCGGTCGCGCTGATCAGGCGCATCCTCACGGTGCTGGTGGGCGGCGTCGGCGTGGCGCTGGTTGGGCTTCTGCTGGTATTGACCGGGCGCGTGGGCATGCTGCTGAGCCTGTGGCGCCTGTATGGGCGCTTCGGTCTGTCGGGCCTGGCCGGCATGGCTGGCCGCGCCGGTGCCCGCCCGTCCGGCTGGCCGCCGCCGGGCCCGTCGGCGAACCGTATGACGCGCGCTGACGCGCAGGCCATTCTCGGCGTCGGCGAAGGGGCAGGGGCGGAGGAGATCAACTCCGCCTGGAAGAAGCTGATGATGAAGGTGCATCCGGATCACGGTGGCACCGACGCGCTGGCCGCGCGGGTGAACGAGGCGCGGCGGACTTTGCTCGGCTGACCGGGCACGGCCTGCCTGCGAAATAAAACTGCCGCAACCGCGCTTCGTGAAACGCATTTTTATGTAGCTTTTTGAGTAAACGCTTCGTTTGGGCTCGCTTATGACGGTCGGGCCGTGACAGGACTCACCGCACAATATTTCGCGCAACGACGTGGCGTGCCCAACAGATCACGGCGTGGCACGGTGAGCTTGAACTTGGGCCGGCACAGCCGCCGCCAACGAATACATCGCGTCGAACAGCGCAACAACACCCGCCGGGGAGGCAATCATGTGCAAGGCCTGTGTGAGCAATATTTTCAACAGCGGGCTCGGAACCCGTTCGCTCGGTCGCTTCGGCGCCAGCGCGACGCGGCGCGGCTTCATCGCCG
>CAIVDX010000385.1 GCA_903904805.1 uncultured Rhodospirillales bacterium | reverse complement strand
TTTCACCACCTGTTCGAAGCGTCGTTTCAACTGGGTGGGATTGGTCACGGCGGTCTGGCCGGCCTCGGCGACGAAGACCTGAAGAACCGAATTGGAGATCATCATCAACGGGCGTGAGACAATGCGTTCGGAGAGGAACAGGAAGCCGGCGATCGTGACGGAATATTCGGCACTGGCCATGATGTAGAGTGCTTGCCCGCCGGCGGCGTCAATCAGCGCAGCCCAGCTGCCGATCAGCGGAAATCGGTGATAGCGCAGAGCAAGTTGCCACATGCGCTGGACGCTGATCTCTTCAATGCTCGCGCCGGCGGCGCGAAACGTGCTGCGCATGAGGCCCGCGGCTCCGGCGGATTGGCCGATCACGTAGCCCAGGGCAAGTCCCTGCGCGCCCAAGCCAAGCAGACCCATAGCGATCTGCGAGGTCGGCCCAAGCACACCCTGCCAGATGCGGTTGCGGGCGATGTCGGCGAAGGCGTGGGCGCGGGTTGCAGCGTCTAGGCCTATGTAGAAAAAACCGAGCGCGGCGAAGCCAAGCGGTAAAAGATAGCGGTGCCCGGCGATGCCGCCGAGTGACAAGTGCTGCAGCGTTGTTTCCGGCATGGCGAACGCCACCACTGCGACCACCGACGTGGTCGCGAGCAGTACGCTGACGCAGAGCGCTGCGAGGTTGATGGCATCGGCATCATTGAGTGCCATCGGGATGGTGAGTTCGTAGCGCATTGCGGCGAGGACGACGAGAATGGTGAGCGCCGCGGTGTAGACGCTGAGCACGCCGAATTCACCTGGCGTGTAAAGCCGGGTCAACAATGGTGACAGCACGACGCTGGTCGCCTGGCCGAGCACGGTGCCGATGAGCATGACCGCGACGTCGCGCGAGAAGGCGCTGCGGGCATTGAGTTTGCCACGCAATTTGGCGAAGACGCTGGCCGAGGTGGCCGCGGAATTGGCCGCCGCACTCAGCGTGTCGCGCCGACCGGCCATCACAAAATGATTCCTGAAACCTGCATGCCCGCCCATATTTGTAGTGAATTGCTGTGAGGTCAATAGAAAGTCCGAACTCTTATTTTGCAAATGGATGTATTATTTGTAGATTGCCGTTTTATACAAATAAAAAATTGCTGTTTGGCATGCTTCGGGGTACCCGTTTGGTTGATGCGAAGAGATAATTCATGTTGATGATCCTCTCCAAAGTATGTGTCAGCCTCTATCTGAGCATCTATGCGTTCGAGGCTCCGGTCCGGTATGGGCTGTTTTTGGTTGGCAAGGACTGGGTGATTCTCGCGCGCGATGGGCTGATGATTTTGCCTGTTGTGCTGGTGAGCGTCTCGCAAATGGTTCGTGGGCGCCTGGACTGGTCATTCGTTCTGTTCAGCGGGCTGATCGTGTTTCACGGGCTTGTGCTGGTCGGCACGGTTGGCAGCGTGGTCGGTGCTGCCTATGGCGCGAAACTTCTGATCAATCTGCTGACGGGTTTTCTGCTCGCCTCGCAGCTTGTGGCGCCAAAGCGATGGATGCTCCGGCTGTTTGCGGTTCTTTGGTGTGTGACGATCGCCGGGGCGGTTGCAGATAAGGTTGGGGTGCCATTTCCTTGGATTGGCATCGAGACCGTGATCGGCAATCTGACTGTTGACGTCTCGAAAGATTGGTCAATCCAGGATCCGTTCTCGCGGCGTGTTGCGGGCTTCACCCGCAGTTCTATCTCGGCCGCTGGGTTCATTCCGCTTCTGGCAATTGTCCTGATGGGGGCATCGCGGAGCTTGCTTATGCGCACATTCATGGCGGTCGTCTCTGTCGGCGCTGTGTTCCTGACGACGCAGAAGGGCGCGTTGTTGGCGTTTGTTCCAGTGGTCGGGCTTCTGTGGCTGGAGCTTCCTGCACGGGCGTTGATGCTGCGGATTGGGGCGCTTGTCTTCATGCTGGCGTGCGTTGCGGTACCGTTCCTGACGGTGGGGCTGTATCTGCCGCACAGTGCGGGGGTGTTCAGCCTGTCCTCGTTCGCGATGCGGATCAGTGATACATGGCCGCAGGCGTTGGTTTGGATCCAGCATCAGCAACTGCTGGTGTTTGGGGTTGGGCTCGGCGGGCTTGGCGGAGCTCAGCGGCTTTATGCGCCGGACTACTTTAATCCGGCCGATAACATGTTTTTGCTTCTGTATGCGTTTTTCGGAGTCTTTGCGATCTTGTATCTTGCGGTTCTGGCGTGGCGTATCGCGCAACCGGCGCGCGGTGAGCGGGCGCTGCTGGTGCCCTCGCTTGGGCTGTTGATGTTCCTGCTTGGGGATGGCGCGGTGATCTCGATCATCGAGGACCAGGCGGCGGCGTTGTTTTTTGGCGCAGCGGTGGGCGGTCTGTGGCTGGCGACCGGGCAGGGGGCCAGTGCGCGGTCCGGCCTGGCGGCGGTCGGGCCTCGGTGGCGGCGGCTGACGCGGATCGCGCCGATCAAGCCGGCCAGCGTGGCGTGACCGAAATGACCAGCAAGCCGGAGCGACGGGCAAACAATTTCACCGTGTTGCGCCTCGGTCTGGCTTTGGCCGTGGTGTTGGGGCATTTTCGATTGCTCAATGGGGTCGCCTCACCGTCGTTCCCGTTCAATTATGCGAGCTTCGCAGTGGACGGCTTCTTCGTTGTCAGCGGGTATCTGGTCACTGGTAGCTTTGATCGGGATCCTCATCTGCTGAGTTTCTATGTGCGGCGGCTGTTTCGGATATATCCATTATATATTTTAGTCGTGGCTGTGCAGACTCTGATTCTCGGGGCCATCGCCCCGGCGGGGTGGGCGGCGAGCGAGTCGGCGATGCTGCATTATTTCGCGGCGAACGCGGTGTTCGCCAATTTTCTCCATTACGACCTGGGCGATGGCGCGCTGGCGCTGCTGGACACGCCGGGGCTCAATCCGAGCCTGTGGACGCTCAAGATCGAGCTGGGCTTTTACCTGATCGTGCCGTTGATCTGGGTTTGCGTGCGGCGGTTTGGTGCTGGTGCGCTGGTGGCGATCTTCCTCGTGTCAGCCGCGTATTTTGTCGGCATGCGGTCCCTGGGTCACGCGGAGCTCGCCAAGCAACTGCCCGGGCAGCTGCAATTTTTTGTGCTTGGCATTGCGGCCTATCGCTACCGGGCCGGACTGGTGATCGGGCCGCGGATGGCCAGCGGCGCGATGGTCGTGTTGGCTGTGGCTGTGACCGCGTTGCTTGGTTCGCAGCCTATGCTGCTGTTTCCGATCCTGGTTGGTGCGCTGGTGATGGTGACCGCGTTGCGGGTGCCGGCATTTCGGCTGTCGTTCGATATTTCCTATGGGGTTTATCTGCTGCATGCGCCGCTGATCCAACTGGCGCTGCTGTTCGGCTGGTATCGTGGCGACTGGATCGGGCTCGCGGCTGTTGTATCGCTCACACTCCTGCTTGCCGTGTTGGCCGAGCGGCTGGTGGAGGCACCCTGCATCGCACTTGGCCAGAGGCTGACGCAGCGGGTGCCATTATCATTGCGGGAGCCAGTCAATGCGGCTTGATGTGAGTGACTTTACTGTAGTTGTCTGCAACGATTTCTGTCATGTGCAGGGCGGCGCGAGCAAGGTGGCGATTGACGAGGCCGTGGCGCTGGCGGAAGCCGGCGCGCGGGTGATTTTTCTGGGAGCAGTGGGGCCGGTGTGCGAAGCGCTGTTGCATGAGCGCATCGAGGTGGTGTGTCTGGCCCAGCCGGAGTTGCTCAATGCGATGCGGCATCCGATGGCGTTGTTGCAATCGATGTTGAATCGGCCGGCCTATCTGCGTACGCGTGCGATATTGGCTGGGCTGGAGCCCGCCCGTACGATCGTTCATCTGCATGGCTACACCAAGGCGCTGAGCAGCAGCCCGATGTTGGCCGCGCGGCGGATGGGATTTCGCACGGTGTGCACCCTGCATGATTTCTATGCCGCGTGCCCGAACGGCGCATTTTTCGATTTTGGCGCGCAGACCCTGTGCACCCGACGAGGATTGTCCGCGTCGTGCATGCTCGCGAACTGCGACAAGCGTGCCTACGTGCACAAGATGTTTCGGGTTGCCCGGGGCCTGGTGCAGCGCGATCTCGCGCGGTTCCCCGCCAGTGTGAGCGACTTTATCAGCCTGTCGCGCAAGTCCGCGGAGGTTCTGCGGCCTTATCTTGGCGCTGATGCCAGACTGCATGCGCTGGAGAATATCATCGACGTGCCGGCCAGCGCAGCTGTGGCCGCGGGATCATCGCGAGAGTGGGTTTTTGTTGGCCGGTTGGATGTGGAGAAGGGCGTACAGTTGCTGGCGCGGGCGGCGGCCTCGATCGGGTTGAAGGTGACCTTCATCGGCGATGGGCCGCTGCGCGCGGAGATCGAGGCTGTTCCGGGTATGAGCGTGACGGGATGGCTGTCGGGCGCGCAGGTCAAGCAGCGGCTGGCGGCGGCGCGCTGCCTGGTGTTTCCGAGCCTGTGGTATGAGGCCTATGGCCTGGTGGTGAGCGAGGCGGCCGCGTTGGGGATTCCCGCTGTCGTGAGCGACATCTCGGCCGCGGCGGAGCGCGTGGTGCCCGGCGAGACTGGTTGGCAGTTCCGCAGTGGCGATCAGAAGGATCTGACGCGCTGCCTGCGAGAGACGCTCAATGACGAGATGGTCGCGGCGGCCGGTCTGCGCGCGCATGCGGCGTTCTGGCGCGAGCCGCCGACCGCGGCACATCATGCCACTGGGCTGCTCCAAATCTATCGCGCGATTTTGGAGAAGGTTGCCGCGCCGGTGGTGCGCTTAGGCAGCGTTGCTGAATTGGCCTTTCCAGCGAGCGATCGCGTCCCAGGGTAGCACGAGACGTGTGGGCGCTGGTGTGTTGATCCAGTGGGTGATTGCCTCTGGTTCGTCGCGCGAGATCACCGGGAGATTGGTGCTGCTGCCCATCTCGAGTGCACGATTGTCGACCGGAATGATCAGGCCGCGGCGGAGGCGTTGCAATGCGCGGATGCCGCCGTGCAATCGTGCGCCGACGAAGTCGACATCCTCGTTGTCGAGAACATCGTTGTAGGCGGAGACCTTGGGTTCGATCTGGGTCATGCCGGTCATGCCGCAGTCGCGTGCGTAGGCGAGATCGCCATCCTGCTGTGGCCAGAAGAAGACGCGGCGGTAGTTTTTCTTGAGAATGTCGAGCAGGTGCAGGTCGGCCTCGGGGGCAGGGCGGTAATAGGTGACGGCGAAGATAACGTCCTGCGCCTTGTGCTTTGGGATGCGCGCGCAATGCGCTTCGTCCAGACCCCACATGGTGGGACACGCG
Organism: uncultured Rhodospirillales bacterium; assembly: GCA_903904805.1. Lineage (GTDB taxonomy): Bacteria > Pseudomonadota > Alphaproteobacteria > Acetobacterales > Acetobacteraceae > CAIVDX01. The sequence continues at coordinate 4,701 of CAIVDX010000385.1, read as the reverse complement.
GTGTAGATCGTGTTCGGCAGGATGGGCGAAAGCATGTTGAAGGTGTGCGGGTCCCGCACTGATTGCAGATGGTGCGGAGACATGACGGTGTTCAGGAACAGCTTCGTTGGCAGATCGACATCGCCGCCATATTGCTGCCAGCCGACACCGAGTACGACGACATTGCGCCAGGCGAGATAGTCGAGTGGGGTGATCTTCCAGTTTCCCCTGACCAGCATGTGGGATTTCAGGATATTGGTGCCGCCGACGATGGAGAGCCTGGCCTGCCGCCCGGCGCGCAGTTCACACAATGTGGCGCGGCGGTGAGATGGGGTGCAGTGGATCGGCTGACCGGGCATGATTTCATGCAGGACATCCCAGACGGAATCCATGATGATCTCGTCGCCGAGATTGTCACTGAAGGCGGCGGTGTCGAATACATTCAACAAGGGAGTGGCAGTCATTGGTTTGGGTGTCCCGTGTTGATGGCAAGGGTGTTCAGCAAACGGGTTGGCGGAATGCTGATCCTTGCGGTGGGGGCGGCGCGATGGGCGTCGGCACGGCCCTGTTTGCTGCCGTACCAATAGGTTTGATCGCAGATCGTGATCAATGGCAGATCGTCGCAATGGTCGGTGAACAGGATGCGGCGGCGTGTTTGCCAGCCTTGGTCTATCAGAAATCGCATCACCGCGTCTCGCTTATTGGTGCCGACATTGCTGGGGCCAGGTTCTGCGCGGTATGACGGAGTGCTGAGCACGTGTCGGAAGCCCAAGGCGCTGCCGAGGCTGTCGGCATAGTCGGAGGCCGCGGCGGTGGCGAGGACCGCGTCGACCATTCCGGTGGCGACATCGTCGAGGTGATCCTGGATCTCGGGACGGACATGGCGAAGCAGACGGTGTTGCAATGCGATCTGTGTGGCGCCGTTATCGCCGAACGTTGCACCCTGCCACAGACGCTGCAGTTGCCATTTCAGTCTTTCATGTTCGCTCAGCCGAAGTTTGCGTCGCAGCAGGGCCAGTGCCGTGCCGCAACGCAGATGCAATCGTCCAGCCAGGCCCAGATGGGCGAACGGGGCGACCAGCATGAAGCGCGCCCAGAGGGGGAAGCTGTTGATCGACAGGATTGTGCCGTCGAGATCGAAGATAAAGACCGCTGGGCCGGCCGGGAGGGTCTGGTCAGGCATCCAGCGACCATGGGAAGCGGCAGAGACGTCGGTCGTATAAAGCGTGATCGGGTCTGGCCAGCGGTGCGGCTGTGGTGACCGTGATGGCAGCGCTGCGTAGCACCGCATGCGGTGCGATCTGGCGAATTTGCGTGCAGACGGCATGCAGCGTGGCACCGCTGTCGACCGCGTCGTCGACCACGAGGACTGCCTGGTGCGGCGGTCGGGCGGTGAACCATTCGCGCAGGGCGGCAAGTTCGGCGCGATCGAAACTGCGCTGGTCTGGTCTTGGTGGCGTGCGGTTGATCAGGCGATGTTCGAGCAGGCGGAGGCGGTCGAGCGCGGGGCGGGGCAGGCGCGCGATGGCCATGCGGAGCAGCGAGGATGATCGTTTCGCGTCAGTGCCGGGGCGGCGACAGGTCAGCGGCAGAATGGGCTGTGCGGTGCGCGAGCTGCGCGCCATCGCCTGTGCGACCCACAATCCACCGGTCGGGATCGCAACAAGTAGATCGGGCATGCCGGAGAGACATGCGAGGTCATAGAGAGTTTTGCAGGCCTGATCGAAGTTGGACTGGGTCAAGGTGAGGACTCCAGGCTGGCGGCGCGGGACCATTTGGAGGGGGGGCGGGGTCAGCAGCGCATGGTCGGATGGCATTGGCGGCTCCCGGGGTGCGGTGGGCGGTCTGGGACAAAGGTACGAGTGACGCGGCGTTTCGGACGTTGGTGATGCCGTGGTTGCGGGCCGGCCTGACGGGCGTGCCGGTCGAGTGGGAAAGGACAGCGGTCGTGGCGGCGGTGTCGTGAACGGCCCTGCTCTGGTCGGGGAAGATGGTGACGAGAGGGGCAGTTGCATGCTCGGGGTACATGGTCTGCCTAGGCCTGGGCATAGGCGGTGACCATCACCGGGCGGGGCTGGGCAAGGATATGGTGTGCGAGGCGGCGGGCAGGGTGTGGAGTGCCGGCGAGGAAACGCATGACCGGGCCGAAGGCCGGCGCGGAGGCGAAGCCGGTGAAGAAGAGGCCCGGCACCGAACTCTCGAAATTCCCGCTCAGCTCCGGCCCGCCGTGACGGAGGGCGATTCCGGCCCGCAGCTGTGCGGAGAGAAAGCCCAGGCGTTCGAGCGCGAGGCGATAGCCGGTGGCAAGGATCAGGTGATCGAAGCGCTGCGTGCGGGGCGCGTGTATTGCGCTCTGCAGAGTCAGCGTGATCGCTGTACCGCTTGATTTCGTTGCCGTGATGGTGGTCGCCGTTCGCTTCTCAATGCGGTCGTTGATCTGCGGGCGCAGGAAGTAGGGGGCCGATGGCGCAAGGGCCGTGTTCACCATGCGGTGGCGAACGGTGCTGGGCAGCGCGTGGATGAACTGCGGGGCGCTGTCGCAGGCTTGCATCAGCCAGCCCGCGCCGATCTTTGAATGGGGGCGGAGCATGCGTCGCAGGGCGGAGCGGTGGCGGGGCGGGGTGCCGTCGAAGCTGAGATGCGGCGAGCGGGTGATCAGCGTGACTCGTGTGCCCTGCTCGTTCAGCAGGGCGGCGAGATCGAGGGCTGATGCGCCGGCGCCGAGGATGGCGACCTCCCGGCCGGCAAGGCCCGCCAAATTGCTGAACGCGCTGCTGTGCGAGACGAGCGAGGACGGCGTGGCCGCGAACATGCTGGGGATGTGGCGGAACGGCAGCAGGCCCACGGCAATGACGACATTGCGGGCGCTGCGATGTTCGCCATTGTCGAAATGCAGGTGGAACAGATCTCGGCTTTTGGTCAGGGCGGACAGGAGCCAGGGCAGCGGATGCAGGCCGAAGCGGTTTTTGAATGCCAGACCGTAGGAGACGAAGAGGTCCTTGCGCACGGGCGTGTGCACGGGATCATAGGGTACCGCGTTGCGGGCGCAGAAGTCAGACAGTTTGAACAAGCCGTCGGGGTCAGAAAGATTCGATGATCGGCCGTCGGTGTTCAGCAACATGCCGGCGGGCATATTCTTCTGCCACAGCTCCATCGGCGCGCCGAAGATGGCGTAATCGACGTCGCGGCGGCGCAGATGGGCGGCGACGGAAAGTCCGTATGGGCCGGCGCCGATGATCGCTACGTCGAGTGGCCGCATCCTGTTCGAGACCCTTCCAGCGCTGCAAAGCGATGTCGCCGGACCGGTGGCGCGACGCCATCTCCGGTCTGTTCGCCATCACTGAGGCTGGCTATCTATCTCGTGCGGCTTTGATTTGTCTGCGACGCAGACAAAATATTGCGTCAATTACAATAGGTGCGATTGCGCGCGCGGGTCTGTCGGCGGGACCGGCTCCACGGGAACATGCAGTGCGGGCACTGCATTGTCTGGCCTGTTGGGTCAGCCGCCGCGTGCCTGGTGCAGGGCGCGGAAGAGCTGCTCGGGGCGGGCCGGCGCGTCGACCGGGCCTGCTCCTTCACTGGCCAGCGCATTGTTGATCGCGTTCATGATCGCCGCCAGCGCGCCGGTGGTGCCGGCCTCGCCGCAGCCTTTCATGCCGAAAGGCGTGGCGGGGCTTGGGGTTTCCAAAAAGCCCAGCCGGAAGCTTGGCAGATCGTCGGCCCGGGGCATGCCGTAATCCATGAAGGAGCCGGTGATGATTTGTCCGGTTTCGTCATAGATGCAGTGCTCGGCGGCGACCTGGCCGAACCCCTGGGCGATGCCGCCCATCACCTGGCCCTCGACCATCGGGTGGTTGAGCACGGTGCCGGCGTCGTCGACCGCGCAATAGGCGACCAACGAGAAGATTCCGGTGTCGCGGTCGATCTCCACCTCGGCGATGTGGCAGCCATTGGGGAAGGTGGGGTGGGCGGCGGTGAATTTCTCCACGCCGTCCATCACCGGGGCGTCGGCGCCCAGGCGGGCGCGGGCGAGGCGGGTCAGGTCGAGCAGCGCGATCGCGCGGTCGGTGCCGACGACGCGGAAGGCGCCGTCGCTCAGTTCGATGTCGGCCTCGGCGGTTTCGAGCAGGCTGGCGGCGAGCGCGCGGCCACGGGCGATGGCAGAGAGGCAGCCGGCCTGGATCACCGCACCGCCGACCGTGGCACCGCGGGAGCCCACGGTGGGCGGGCCAGCGGGGGTGTCGGCGCTGTCGCCGGTGATGAAGCGGATGGCCTCATAGGGCACCTGCAGCACGCGGGCTGCCATGGCGCGGAAGGTGGCGGCATGGTCCTGGCCGGTGGACTGCACGGAGCTGCGGATCTCTACCATGCCGTCCTCGGTGAAACGGAGGTCGGCGGTGTCGGCGAGCGCGCCGGAGGCAATCTCGACGAAGCTGGCCACGCCGATGCCGCGCAGGGCGCCGCGGCTGACAGCCTCGCTCTGGCGGGCGGGGAAGCCGGCCCAGTCGGACAAGGTGAGCGCCTGGTCAAGCATCTGCGGGAAGTCGCCGCTGTCATACAGCGCGCCGAGCGCGGTCTGGTGGGGCAACTCGGCGGGTGTGATCATGTTGCGGCGGCGCAGGGCCACGGGGCTTTGGCCGGTGAGGCGGGCGGCCTCGTCGACGAGGCGCTCGACAAGGTAGCTGGCCTCCGGCCGTCCGGCGCCGCGATAGGGGCCGGTGG
>CAIVDX010000384.1 GCA_903904805.1 uncultured Rhodospirillales bacterium | reverse complement strand
TCTCCCACAGATAGAAATCGCCCTGCTGCAGGGTTGGCACGAGGCCGGTGGGGTTGTGGCGCCGATATTCCGCGGTGTCGGTGCCGCCGAACTCACCGCCGACATCGCGGCGCTGATAATCGATGCCGATCTCATCGAGCAGCCAGAGCACCTTCATCACGTTGGAGGAGCTGCTGCGCCCCCACAGGATCAGCTCGGCATTGTCAGTCTGCGGCATCGTTGTGGTCCCCCGGTGAGATGTTGCATGCAGGGTAGGCGAGGCGCGCGGTTGCTCCAAGTGTGAGCGCGCGCGATTGTGGAGCGGTGATGGCTGGGGATGGGCTGATGTCGGTGCGGGTGCTGGGTCTGCTGGTCGCGATCGGAGCGGCCGCCACGCTCGGTGTGGCGTTCGCCAGCGAGTGGTGGGGCGGGCTGGTGCCATGCGCGCTGTGCCTGGTGGAGCGCTGGCCGTGGCGGGTTGCGATCGGTCTGGGGCTGGTGGGTGCGGTGCTGCCGGGAGGGCTGGGGCGTGCGGTGCTGTGGCTCACCGTGCCGGTGATGATGTTGGGCGTCGGGCTGGGCGTGGTGCATGTTGGGGTGGAGCACGGCGCCTGGCCAAGCCCGCTGCCCGAGTGCGCCGCACCGCGGATCACCGGCACGACAATGTCCGAGCGGTTGCGTCAGCTGCCGGCCTTGCCGAGCAAGCCATGCGAGGATCCGACCTATCTGATTCCCGCGATCCCGCTCTCGATGTCGGCGGCCAATGGTTTGGCATCCCTGGCGCTGGGCGCCGGCGTGGCCATCTGTCTGCTGCGCAACCAACGGAGGCTGAGATGAGCGAACTCGACGGGCTGCCGGGCGAGGAGACCCAGGCGGGCCGGTTGGCGCGGATCATCCGCGTGGATCATGCCGGGGAATATGGCGCGCGGCGGATTTATGAGGGTCAGTTGGCGGTGCTTGGCCGAGGCGCGAAGGGCGATCTGCTGCGGCATATGCTGGAGCAGGAGGTGGCGCACCTGACGACGTTCAACGATCTGATCGTCGCCCGCCGGGTGCGCCCGACGGCACTGCTGCCCTTCTGGCATTTGGCCGGCTTCGCGCTCGGCGCCGTCACGGCGGCGATGGGAGAGAAGGCGGCGATGGCCTGCACCGTGGCGGTAGAGGAGGCAATCGACGACCATTATGCCGCCCAGGAGGCTGAAGTGGTCGGCAGTGAGCCGGAGCTGAGCGCGACCATCGCGACGTTTCGGGCCGAGGAGGCGGAGCATCGCGATATCGGTCTGGCGCATGGCGCGGAGCAGGCGCCGGGCTATCGGCTGATGTCCGCGGTGATCAAGGCGGGCTGCCGCGCGGCGATTCGGATCAGCGAAAAGATCTGACTGCGCGGCTGGACCTCACCAGCGTCGATATCCCCAGCCATAGCCGAAGCCGACGCTGGGGGCGACCACCACGGGCGCGGGATAGGCGTAGGGATAGCCATAGGCAGGCGGCACCACCACGGCGCGCGGATAGCGGTTGCCCACGCCCTCGGGCACCCGGTTGCCTTTGGTCACCATGCACTGGGCATAGGCGGCGTCGAACGCGGCCTGCAGCGAGTAGGTGGAGGCTGCCGCCTGGTCGGCGCCGACGGCGCTGCCGCCGAGCAGGCCGGCTCCCGCACCGATCGCAGCACCCGCCCCCGCATTGCCGCTGGCGGCGCCGATGAGCGCGCCGGCCGCGGCCCCCAAAGCAGTGCCGATGGCGGCGCTGCCGACCGCGTTGTCCGTGCCCTGTTGGGCTGCAGCGGGGGCGTTGGCGTTCACCTGGAAGGCGTAGTTGCGGCATTCATAGTCGTCGGCACGGAACTGCTCGAGCGACTTGTTCTGGCCGGGCATCGCGGCGAAGGAGGGCCCGGCAGGTGGCTGTGCGGCGCAGGCGGCCAGCACGGCGCACAGGCCGACGGCGGAGACGGGGCGAAGAAGGCTCATCGTGGTGGCTCCTGCTTGCATCGCGCGGCGGTGGCTCTGACCCGAGATGACCGCCGAATGAGATGACATTGGTGCGGTGGTTATCCGACCGCCATGGCGAGAATGGGAATTTTTTGTAACCGAGTGTGGCATCGTCCGCATCGGCTTTCGGTGCCCACGACCTCGCGCGGAAATGTGAGGCAATCAGGAATCGAGCTCGGAATCCCAGTAGAGATAGTCACGCCAGCTTTGGTGCAGATAGTTGGGCGGGAAGGCGCGGCCGTTTTCCTGCAGTTCCCAGGTGGTGGGCTGCCGCGGCGTCTGGCGCGGATGCATGCCGCATTCGCGCGGCAGGCGCGAGCCCTTGCGCAGATTGCAGCAGCCGCAGGCGGTGATCACGTTCTCCCACGTGGTGCGGCCACCGCGCGAGCGTGGGATCACATGGTCGAAGGTGAGCTCCGGCGTGGGATAGCGGTCGCCGCAATATTGGCAGGAGAAGGCGTCGCGCAGGAATACGTTGAAGCGGGTGAAGGCGGGGCGGCGCGCGGCGGGGATGTAATCCTTCAGCGCGATGACGCTGGGCAGCTTCATCTTCAGGCTCGGCGAGTGAACCTCTGCGTCATATTCGGAAAGCACCGAGACACGGTCGAGAAAAACGGCCTTGATGGCGTCCTGCCAGGACCAGACGGACAACGGAAAATAGGAGAGCGGGCGGAAATCCGCGTTCAAGACTAGCGCCGGATAATGCTGTCCACCGTCAGGCAAGCAGGACTCCCTTGCGAGCGACGACCACGCCTGGGGGGCTGAATAGGCTGCCACACCCGAGATGTAGTGCACGCCAAAGACCGACCTCTTTATGACAAACGCCTCGTCTCGCGGCAAGACGGGCAGGGCGCTGTCATCGGCTTTTCATATGGGGGCGCAGGCTGGTGGGATAAACCTTTGATGCGCGCGGTGTTGGGATTCAGGCCGCGAAGGCGCGTTGCAGCGCGATGGCGGCGGTGGAGATGCCGGCGGCATCGATGCCGTGCGGCAGGCCCGGGCACCATAGGCTTTCCACCGGAACGCCGAGCCCGGTGAGTGCCGACTCGGCGGCGTAGCTCGACTCGACCGGTACCACCGGGTCGATCTTGCCATGCACCAGCAGCACCGGCGGCGGCGGGCGCGTCATTTCGGCATCGAGGCTGCCGGGATCGAGCAGCATCCCGGAGAATGCGAGAATGACCCGTGGCGGCACCTTCCGGCGCAGGCCGGTGAACAGGGCGGTCATCGCGCCCTGGCTGAAGCCCATCAGCGCGTAGGCATCCGGCGGCAAGCCGAGTTCGGCGAGCGTGGCGTCGAGATATGCGTCGAGTGCGACGCGGGCGCGGCGGACGCCGGCGATCATCGCGGCGGGCGAGCGGTCGGAGAGGTCCCACCATTGCCGACCGAAAGGCGCACCGGCGAAGGGCTCCGGCGCGTCGGGCGCGGTGAAGCGGGCATGCGGCAGCGCGGGGGCCCATTGCGGGGCGATGTCGATCAGGTCGTGGCCATCAGCGCCCAGGCCGTGGCAGAGCACGACGAACTGGCGCGGGTCGGCGGCGGGCTTGGGGCCCCAGGCGGGTCCTGCGATCATGATCGGCTCCTTGCGTGTGGCGGGCAGCAGGGTGACTGTGGCAGGCGATCATGTCCATCATCACCCGCTTCGCACCAAGCCCGACGGGGCTGCTGCATCTGGGCCACGCCGCTTCCGCGCTGATCGGCTGGCGGCGCGCGCGGGCCGGCGGCGGGCGGTTTCTGCTGCGGCTGGAGGACATCGACCCCACGCGTTGCCGGCCGGAATTCGCCACGGCGATTCTGCGCGATCTGGCGTGGCTGGGGATCGATTGGGATGAGGAGGTGCGGGTGCAGTCCGCACATTTGCCGGATTACGCGGCCGTGCTGGGCGAACTTCGCGGGAGGGGGCTGCTCTATCCGTGCTTTTGTACGCGCGCGGAGATCTCGCGGGAGGTGGCGGCATCCATTGCCGCGCCGCACGGGCCGGACGGGGCACCGATCTATCCTGGCATATGCAAGGGATTGTCGGACTCAGAGAGGGTGAGGCGCATCGCGGCAGGCGCGCCGCATGCGTGGCGGCTGGATATGGCGCGTGCCGTTGGCGAGGTCGGGCCGTTGCATTGGCATGAGGAGGAGGTTGGCGATGTGCCTGCCAATCCCTCGGCATTTGGCGATGTGGTGCTGGCGCGGCGCGAGGTGTCGGCGAGCTATCATCTGTGCGTGAGCCATGACGATGCGCTGCAGGGGGTGAGCCTGGTGACGCGCGGGGAGGACCTGCGGGCTGCAACATCTGTGCATCGTCTGTTGCAGGCACTCATGAATTGGCCAACGCCCACCTATGCGCATCATCCGCTTCTGCGTGACGCACAGGGGCGGCGCCTGGCAAAACGGGATGGTGTGCGCTCGATCGCCGATCTGCACGCGGCCGGATTGTCGCCCGCTTATGTGCGCGCTCTAGCGGAGGACGGCGCGTAGGCGCTGGGGGGTGACGGGCAGCTGGGTGACAGCGCCCGGGCGACCGATGGCGTCGTCCACGGCGGCGGCGATCGCGGCACCCACCGCCGTGATGCCGCCCTCGCCAGCGCCCTTGATTCCCAAAGGATTGAGCGGGGATGGAGCATCTTCGGTGATCAGGATTTCCACGTGCGGCACTTCCGCCGCGGTGGGGATGAGATAATCCGCGAATGTGACGGAGAGCGGTTCGCCGCGCTCATCGTAGAGGAATTCCTCATACAGCGCGCCGCCGAGGCCCTGCGCGAAGCCGCCGACAAGCTGGCCCTCCACCAGCATAGGGTTCACCGCGCGGCCGACGTCATAGGCGATCATGAATCGTTCGACAATGCAACGACCAGTGTCAGGCTCGATCTTCACCTGGGCGATGTGCAAGCCGTAGGGGTAAGTCATGTGGTCGGTGGTGAACCATTCCTCCGCTGACAGGCCCGGGCGCTCGTCGCCGAGGGTGGCACTGTCTGGCGCGAGGGCGCGGGCGAGATCGCCAAGGCTCATCACTGGGGTGGCGGGCTCGCCGCGGCGGATGATTGCGCCGTCGAGGATGTCGAGTGTGTCCGGTGGGGTCTGCAACAATTGCCCGGCGACGCGCAGCGCCTTGGCGCGCACGGCCAGGGCGGCCTCGTTGGTGGAGCTGCCGGTCATCACCGTGGCGCGCGAGGCGTGCGCGCCAATGCCATAGGCGATGCGGTCGGTCTGGCCATGCACCACGCGCACGCGGCGATAATCGGTGCCGAGCGCTTCGGCGCAGATCTGCGCCATGGTGGTTTCGAAGCCCTGGCCGATGGAGGCGCCGCCGGTCACGAGTTCGACGGCACCGGTGGTGTCGATGGTGACGCGAGCGGCATCTTTTGGCCCGAGGCCGCCTTTCTCGACGAAATATGCCAGGGCAAGGCCGACAGACTCGCCGTTGGCGCGACGGGAGGCGATG
>CAIVDX010000383.1 GCA_903904805.1 uncultured Rhodospirillales bacterium | reverse complement strand
TCGAAGACATCGACCACGATATGCCGCCAGGGATCGATCGCCACCGTGACGATGGGCGCCCCCTCCTCGTGACCGGGGCGGATCATGCCGATGCGCAGCGCCTGGCTCGGCCCAACCGGCAGAAAAGCGTTGAGAAAGCGGGCTTCGGGGACACGCGCCTGCGCCAACTCGAGCGCCGCCGCGAGGGTGATCGGCGTGGCACCGCGCAATGGCTCGACACGCGCCTGGAACATCGCCGCCCGCATGTCGCGACCAGGCCACACCGTATTGACCGCGCTCGACATCTGCTGCGGGAACGCAAGATAGACGCCGGTGAAATTCACCATCATGAAAACCAGCAGGCTCCAGATGCCGATGGCGCCGTGCAGCTCGCGATTGAGCCGCAGGCCGCGCGCTTTGCGGCGCACGGTAAAGGCGCTCTTCCATTGCGTGGGCTTCGGCCACCACAGCACGATGCCGGAACAGCCAAGCACCAGCATGGCAACGCCGAGCCACCCCACCAGCTCACGGCCGAGACCGCCCGCGATCAACAATTGCCCGTGCAGGTCATGGAAGAAGCGCACCCAGCCGCTCATCGCCTGCTGTGTCTCCAGCACCTGCAGCGACACCGGATCGACCAGGATCTGCAGGCTGCCGGCAAAGGGGTTCTGGGTTGGCACCGCCCCCCTCGCCGCCCCGCTCGGCTGCGACGGGCTCTGCGGACCGCCGCGCAAAGCGGGCCGCTCGGTGGCCATGCCCGGACGCGACAGGCGGACCGCCGCCGGCTCGCCCGGCGTCGCCGGCCAGCGCACCGCGATCGGTATGCGGCCAGGCTCGGCGTTGGCGGCCTTGGCCGCCTCGATGATCTCGCCAGGCATGCGCCACTCGCCCGGCGTAGTTGCCGGCGGCTCACCCTGGCCGAACAGATGCTCAAGGTCGTGGGCATAGACCAGGACCGCGCCGGTGATGCCCATCATGACGAGCGGCAGCATCAGGATCAGCCCGGTCCAGAGATGCAGCTGCAGGAGCCAATAGCGAACGGTGCGCCGCTGCGGTTTCGGGGTGCTTGCCATCGGAGCCTCATGCCATCGCCGAAAAGAAGAGCGCTGGCGGCGGCGGGCTCTCGAACGGACGGTTATCGTTGCCTGCCTGCAGAATAAAGATGCGCTAGCTGGCTCCCATCGCACTGGCGATCTGATAGGTCGCAAGCGCCGCCACGTACGCCAGGGCCAGCATGTAGAAGAAGGTGACCCACATCCATTTCCAGCTGCCGGTCTCGCGGCGGATCACGGCCAGGGTGGAGGCGCATTGCGGCGCGAAGACATACCAGGCCAGCAGGGCCAGCGCCGTGGCGAGGCTCCACTGGCCCGCCAGCACTTGGCCGATCTTGTCGGCCGCCTTCGCACCGCCGTCGATGGCATAGATCGTGCCGAGCGCGCCCACGGCCACTTCGCGCGCTGCCATGCCGGGGATCAGCGCCACGTTGATCTGCCAGTTGAAGCCGAGCGGCAAGGTGAGCGGCTCCATCGCCTTGCCGATGATCGCGGCCAGGCTGTAGCTGATCGCGGGCTCGGTGGCGCCGGCCGGCGGCCGTGGGAACGAGGCCAGCACCCAGATCAGGATCATCATTGACAGGATCGTCGTGCCGGCGCGCTTGAGGAAGATCGTGGCACGCGTCCACAGGCCGACCGCGATGCTGCGCGCCTGCGGGATCTTGTAGTCCGGCATCTCAAGCATAAAGGGAGCGCCGGGCCCCTCGCGCATCAGGCGCTTGATCAAGAAGGATACGCCCAGCGCGCCGAAGATGCCGACGGCATAGAGGCCGAACATCACCAGTCCCTGCAAGCCCAGGAAGCCCGCGACCTCGCGGTCGGGAATGAAGGCCGAGATGATCAGCGTGTAGACCGGGATGCGCGCCGAGCAGGTCATCAGCGGCGCCACCAGGATGGTGGTCAGGCGGTCGCGTTTGTCGTCGATCACCCGCGTGGCCATGATGCCCGGGATGGCGCAGGCAAAGCTCGAGAGCAGCGGAATGAAAGCACGGCCATGCAGGCCGGCGCCGCCCATGATGCGGTCCATCAGGAAGGCGGCCCGCGCCATGTAGCCCAGGTCCTCCAGCAACAGGATGAAGAAGAACAGGATGATGATCTGGGGCAGGAAGACCACCACGCTGCCCACGCCGGCGATCACCCCATTGCAGATCAGGCTGCGCAGGAGACCGTCGGGCAACCCTTGCGCCACAAGGGCGGAGAGGGCGTCGAAGGCCGCCGTGACCAGGTCCATCACCGGCTTGGCACC
>CAIVDX010000382.1 GCA_903904805.1 uncultured Rhodospirillales bacterium | reverse complement strand
TCGCGCCCGCCTGCGCCTCCACACCCGCTTGTTTCAGGATATGGGCCAGCAGGGCTGTCGTGGTGGATTTGCCGTTCGTGCCGGTGATGCCGGCAAAGCGCGCGCGGCCCCGATAGGCCTGGTACAGCAATTCGGCGTCGGAGATGATCGGCACGCCGACGTCGATGGCGGCGGCGGCGATCGGGTGCACGCGTGGCAGACGATGCGGGATGCCCGGGGAGAGCACCAGGGCGTCGAAGCGCGTGGTGGAGAAATCAGGCACGCCGAGCGGCAGATCGCCTGCGGCATCGCGCGCGGCCGGTCCGTCATCCCACACCAGGATCTCGGCGCCGAACTCCAGCAGACGACGCGCGGCAGGCAGCCCGTTGCGGCCGAGACCGACCACCGCGTAGCGTCGGCCTGCGAAAACATGGTTCATCTGATTTTCAACGTGGCCAGACCGGCCAGGCCCAGGATCATGGCGATGATCCAGAAGCGGATCACGATCGTCGGCTCCGCCCAGCCTTTCTTTTCGAAATGATGGTGCAGCGGCGCCATCAGGAACACCCGCTTGCCGGTGCGCTTGTACCAGAACACCTGCACGATCACCGAGACCGTCTCGACAACGAACAGCCCGCCGACGACCAGCAGCACGATCTCGTGCTTCACCGCCACCGCCACGCCGCCGAGCGCGCCGCCCAAGGCGAGGCTGCCAGTGTCACCCATGAACACTGCCGCAGGCGGAGCGTTGAACCACAGAAACCCCATGCCCGCGCCGATCAGCGCCGAGCAGAACACCGCCAGCTCACCCACGCCGGCGACAGGGTTCAGCTGCAGGTAATCGGCAAAGATGCGGTTGCCGACGAGATAGGCGATCAGCGCGAACACCGCCGCGGCGATCATCGTCGGCACGATGGCCAAGCCATCGAGACCGTCTGTCAGATTCACCGCGTTGGAGAAACCGACCATGAAGAAGCAGCCCACCAGCGGGAAGAAAATGCCGAACGGAATCATCACCTCCTTGAACACCGGGAAGGTGAGCTCGGTGGCCAGCGGTCCACGGGTGAGCATCATGATCCAGATCGCCACCGCCAGCCCGATGACGGTCTGCGCCCACAATTTGGTGCGGCCGGATACGCCTTTGGGGTTGCGACGGGAGAGCTTCAGATAGTCGTCGGCAAAACCGATCGCACCGTAGCCCAGCGTCACGGCCAATACCGCCCACACGAAACCGTTGCGCAGATCCGCCCAGAGCAGGGTGGAGCCGGTGACGGCGGCGAGGATCAGCACCCCACCCATGGTGGGCGTGCCTTTCTTCTCGATCAGATGCCGCTCAGGCCCGTCCGAGCGGATCGGCTGGCCGCCGCGCTGCACACTGCGCAGCCAACGGATCATTGTCGGCCCCAGCAGGAAGCTGACCACCATCGCGGTGATGCAGGCGGCCGCCGAGCGGAACGTGAGATAGCGGAACAGGTTGAACAGAATGAACTGATCGGCCAGGCCGCGGGTGAGAGTAAACAGCATTCAATGGGCCTCGAGCCAGGCAATGACGTCTCGCATACGGCTGCCGTTGCTGCCTTTGACCAGCACCGCATCGCCGGGCCGCAGGGCGGCGCGCACGAGCGGGGCGAGTGCTGCGGCCGTCGCTGCATGGTCGGCTCTTACGGTCTCGGGCACCGCGTCGAACAGGTGCCGCATCAGCGGACCGCAGGCAAACAACAGGTCTGCGGCAGCGCTGACGTCGTCGGCGAGGCCGGCATGCAAAGAGGGGCCTTGGTCACCGAGTTCCAGCATGTCGCCCAGCACGGCGATGCGGCGTTCCGCCCGCGCCATGCGCAACAGCGACAGCGCCGCGCGCACTGATTGCGGGGCGGCGTTATAGCTCTCATCGATCAGGCTGACCGACCCACCCATGATCGTACGCAGCGCCCCGCGACCGGCCACCGCGCCGAAGCCGGCGAGCGCGGGGGCGGCGAGCGCGATGTCGGCTCCAACCGCATCGGCGGCGGCGAGGGCCGCCACCGCGTTCATCGCCATGTGGCGGCCAGGGGCCCCCAGGCGAAGGCCATACTCACGGGCGTCGAGTGCCAGGCGAATATCGCTGCCATCGAGATCGCCGAAGCAGGAGAGCAGCCGGGCAAAGCAGATCGCACCCTCGCCGAAGCGCCTGACGCGCGCACCCGTCGGCACCCGATCGGCGAGGCTGCCAGGATGCTCCGGCAGGATCGCCACGCCGCCTGGCACCAGACCGCGCAGGATGCTGGCCTTTTCCTCCTCGATTGCCTCGATCGAGCCGAGCTGGCCGATATGGGTGCTGCCGATAGCGGTGATGATGGCGGCATGCGGCCGGGCGAGGCGGGCCAAAGGGGCGATCTCGCCGCGATGATTCATGCCGATCTCGATCACCGCATAGGCGGCTGCGGGTGGCAGGCGCGCGAGCGTGAGCGGCACGCCCCAGTGATTGTTGTGCGACCCCTCGGCGGCGTGCGTCGGCCCGAGAGCGGAGAGCAGCGCGCGCAGCATCTCTTTGGTGGAGGTCTTGCCGACAGAGCCGGTGACGGCGATGCACTGGCCGGTGAAGCGGGCGCGGCCGGCCGCAGCGATCGCCCAGAGCGCGCCCAGCGTGTCGCCGACCAGCAAGGTTGGGCCGTCGGCGGCAACGGGCCGGTGCACCAGGGCTGCGGCAGCGCCCCTCGCGAAGGCGTCCGCGACATGGGCGTGGCCGTCGCCGCCATGGCCGATCACCGCGACAAACAGGTCGCCCGGCTGCAGCGTGCGAGTGTCGATGGAAATGCCGGTGACCGCGAACGGCGCGCTCGCCAGCCCGCCGGTGGCCAGCGCCAGGTCACCATGGCTCCAGAGCGCGCTCACGCGCCCACCAGACGGCGGATCACGTCGGCATCATCGAACGGGATGGTCTGACCGGCGATGGTCTGGCCCTGCTCATGGCCTTTGCCGGCCACCGCCAGCACATCGCCAGGGCCCAGTTCGGCGAGCCCCGCGGCGATCGCCGCAGCGCGATCGCCGATCTCAAGACCGCGCGGACACGCCTCCCGGATGGCCGCACGAATGGTGGCCGGGTCCTCGGACCGGGGATTGTCGTCGGTGATGATCGCCAGATCCGCATATTTTGCAGCCACCGCGCCCATCAGCGGGCGCTTGCCGCGGTCGCGGTCGCCGCCGGCACCAAACACCAGCACCAGCCGACGCGCATGCGGGCGCAGCGCGGCGAGCAGGCGCTGCAGCGCATCGGGCGTGTGGGCATAGTCGACATAGGCGGCCGCACCGCTCTCAAGCGAGGCGGCGAGCTCCATCCGGCCGCGCACGCCGGTCAGATGGGCGAGACGGGAAAACACGTCCTCGATCCCCACAGCATCCGCGAGGCCAGCAGCAAGCAGCACATTATCGGTTTGGAAGCGGCCGGGCAGGCGCAAGGCGATTTCATGGCGAGTGCCATTGGCAATGATGCTCAACGCCTGACCGTTCGGCAGCGGGGTTGCGCGCAGCATCCGGATCGCGGTGCCGCGCTCGCCCACCTCGCGCAGATCCAGACCCCGGTGGGCGGCGATATCACGCAGTGCGGTCAGGGTGTCGCGGTCCATATCGGCATTGGCCACCGCTGGCGCGCCGGGTGG
>CAIVDX010000381.1 GCA_903904805.1 uncultured Rhodospirillales bacterium | reverse complement strand
GCTGGTCGAGAAGGAATTCGACATCGTCACCTGCCAGGAGATGCTGGTCGACCACGCCTTCGTGGTGCCGATGCAGCTGCTCTACCCCGATGTCGATCCGGCCGGCGCCGGCGCGGACTGGCCGGTGCGGGTTGTGCCGATCTCGATCAATACGGTCCAGTACCCAATCCCCTCGGCCGCGCGCTGCTATAAATTTGGTGAGGCGATCGGTCGCGCGATCCGCCGCTACGACCAGGACATCAATGTTCTCGTCGTCGGCACAGGGGGCCTGTCGCACCAGCTGGAAGGCACCCGCGCCGGCTTCATCAACAAGGAGTTCGACCGGCTCTGCCTCGATCGCCTGGTGGCGCATCCGAAAGACCTCACCAAATACTCCAGCGAGGAGCTGGTGGAGCTCGCCGGCAGCCAGGGTGTGGAATTGCTGAACTGGATCGCCATGCGTGGCGCGCTGGGTGATTATGTTGATGCGATCAGCAGCTCCTACCACGTGCCGATCTCCAACACGGCCTCCGCGGTGCTCGCCCTGGCCGCTGCCTGAACGAAAAGGGAGCCAAATCAATGAAAGTCTGCGTCGCCGGTGAAGGTGCCTTCGGCAACAAGCATCTCGAAGCCCTCCGGAACATCAAGGATGTCCACGTGCCGATCCTGGTGGGCGGTGTGGCCGAAACCACCGCGCAGGTGGCGGCGAAATGGGGCGTACCGAAATCGACCCTCAGCCTCGACGAGGCGCTGGAGATGCCAGACATCGACGCGGTGATTCTTGCCACGCCCACGCCGATCCATGCCAAGCAGGCGATCGCCTGCCTGAATGCCGGCAAGCACGTGATGGTCGAGATACCGATGGCCGACAGCCTTGTCGCGTCGGAGGAAATGCTGAAGATCCAGCTGGAAAGCGGGCTGGTGGGCATGGTGAACCATGTCAGACGCTTCAATCCCAGCCATCAATGGATCAAGCAGCGCATCCTCACCGGCGATCTGCACATCCAGCAACTTTATGCGCAGATCTACTTCTTTCGGCGCACAAACCTCAACGCGCTGGGCCAGCCGCGCAGCTGGACGGATCACCTGCTATGGCACCATGCCTGCCACTCGGTCGATCTCTTCCTCTACCAGACCGGTGAGCCTGCAAGCGCGATGTATGCCCTGCAGGGCCGGAAACATCCCAAGCTCGGCATCGCGATGGACATGGCAATCGGCCTGAAAACCCATTCCGGCTCGATCAGCGCGCAATCCCTGTCGTTCAACAACGACGCCCCGCTGGGCTCGGTGTTTCGCTATATCTGCGACAATGGCACCTATGTCGCGAAGTATGATGATCTCTTCGATGGCTATGACAAGCCGATCGATCTTTCAGCCGTGGGCGTGTCGCTGAACGGTGTGGAACTGGCGGAGCGCGAGTTCTTCGCCGCCATCCGCGACGGGCGCGAGCCGAATGCGAGTTTTGAGCAGGCGGTCGAAACGATGCGGGTGCTGGATCAGTTGGATAGAATGGCGGAGGAGTATTGAAGCCAGGGCTCTGCCCTGGACCGGCTTGGGGGAAGATTTCCCCGGTGCCTCCTCCAGCAACAGGCCCGAGGCCCGCACCGCGGGAAACTCCTCATTCAAACCCGATGATCGCCAGCGGCATCTGCCGACCGCTGGCGAGCGATTGTTGGAACGGTCCTTTCCGGGACTGTGTTGTTTTCTTCACATCGACATTCAACAACCCAGCGGTCACCCTGGCGTCCTCCAGCGTGATGTCTATGGGGTGTCCCATCGGATGGCGAAGCTGCAGCAGGGATCGCCGTTCGCTTCGCAGCCGATCTCCACCACGCGCGCGCGCCGGCTCACCAGGGTGGCGAACAGCCGGGCGAACACCGCGCGGTGCCAGGCGCAGACAGGAAAATCAGCGCGCAGCCCGGCGCAAAACGGGTTGCCATGGATGTCCAACCTGGGCTGGCGGCCGCTATGTGCGACGAGGCGCCCAGAGCCGACGAAGGTCCACGCGTTCGCCATGATCGCGCGGATCACCACGGCTGCCGCAAGCCGGGCCGGCAGCGCCTTCAGAATCACCCGGACCAGAGGAGGAATCCGATTGGCCAGCAGATAATCGGCGGTCAGCCGGCCAGCATCCTCCATCAGTGCGACGGCCTGATCGCGCGG
>CAIVDX010000380.1 GCA_903904805.1 uncultured Rhodospirillales bacterium | reverse complement strand
GTGCACCAGCCCGCCGCAGGAGAAGCAAAACCATTCGAAGGCGTCCGCCACACCCGGTGGGCGCGGGCTCTCGACGACCAGGCCAATCGAGCCCTCCATCGGGCGTTGCGGCGAATGGCGCACGTGCGGGGGCAGCATGAAGACTTCGCCAGCGCGGATCGGCAAATCGTGGATCTTGCCACCCTCGGCAATCTTCAAAATCATTGTACCGCGAAGCTGGTAGAAAAACTCCTGCACCGGATCGTCGTGGAAATCGACGCGCTGGTTGGGGCCGCCAACGACCTGCACCACCATGCCGTCCTCGGTGAAGACGCGCTTATTGCCGACCGGGGGTTTGAGCAGATGCGCGTTGGCGTCGATCCATGCCATAAAGTCGAACGGGCGGACCAATGTGTCGAAACTCATGTGCGCCTCCTGTGGCGGTTCTCCGCTGATGCATTTGTAACCGCCGGAGGGAGGAGGCTGTCAAACGCTGGCGGCCTGCATGGCCCAGCTGTTCGGCGGGCACTGGACCAACGCGACGGCTTTGGGCAGGAGGTGGGTCAGCAACAAGGGATGACCGCAATGATGACCAAGACTGACCTCGACCGAGTGCAGACCTATCTGCGCCGGATTTTCGGTTCCGACCGGATCGTGCTGGTGCCGCCGGCGAAGGCTGGGCTGTCGGTGGAATTGTCGGTGAACGAGGAGATCATCGGTACACTGCACAAGGATGTGGATGACGGCGAGACATCCTATGCGTTGCACATCACCATCCTCGAGGAGGATTTGCCCCCTGCTCCGAAGGCCGGCGCGAAGAAATAGTCGGTGATGGTACCCGATCAGTTGGGGTTGCCGATTCGGGCGTTCGTGCGAGACCGGGTAATCGCGCGGCGCGGGCGATTTCATCTTTATGATCGGCTAGATCCCAGGCGCAGTGCGCTGGTCGTAATCGATATGCAGGAGACGTTCTGCGCGGAGGGCGCGCCAGCCGAGGTGGCGGGATCGCGGGCGTTGGCGGAGCCAATCAATGCACTGACCCCTGCCCTGCGGGCGCTGGGTGTGCCGGTGATCTGGGTGGTGCATGCGAACACCCAGCATGAGGGGCGCAGCGACTGGGAGACCTTTTACGGCCAGATCGTCGCGGCCGAAGCGAAGGACCGCATCGTGGAAAGCCTCGCACCAGGTCGCCAGGCGGTCTGGTCGGGTCTGCACCAGGGCAACAGCGACATCATCATTGTGAAAAACCGCTACAGCCCGCTGATCCCCGGCGCGAGTTCGCTTGAGCGGGTGCTGCGCAATCTGGGCGTGGACACGATCCTGCTGGCCGGCACCAAGACCGACGTGTGCTGCGAGAGTACCGCGCGGGATGCGATGATGCTGGATTTTCGTGTGGTAATGCTGGCGGATTGCTGTGCCGCGCTGACCGAGGACGAGCATCGCGACGCTCTGGAGACAATCATCCAGCAATTCGGCGACGTGATGAACGCAGACCGCGCGCTGCGACTGCTTACCCGACCCGACTAGGGGCCCAGTGCCCTGTGCTGCACCGGCACATGGTTCACAGAAGTTTTCGGGTTATTTTTTCAAAACAGAACGCGCTTACTCGGCAGCCTTGGCGTGCCCATGATTGAGTCCGCATGTCTCGAACGCAGCCTTGATGGCGACCCGCTCGGCCTCGGTAATCTGCAGCATAGGCCGACGCACCGGGCCACCGACCTGGCCGAGGAGTTCCTGCCAGTATTTCTGATAGGCCTGCGGCTTTCCGGCAGGGCGCACGCGTCGCATCGCATTGCGGACGGGGTCCAGGCTGTCACGGACGGCCAGCGCCTGTTCGACTTTCCCGGCCATTGCGAGGTCTGTGTAGTCGCGCATGCGGCGGTCGGAGGCAGTCTGCAGCAGGTAGGGCGGACTGGAGCAAAGATAAACCTGCCAGTTGAGCTCGACAATGTTGTCGAACCACTCCTCCTCCGAGGCGGTGGAGACGATCAGATTCTCACCGGCGAGATGGGTGAGCTGCACATACATCTCCCGCGGTACGCTGTACTTGATCGCGACGACGTTCGGCAGCTCGGCGATGCGAGCGCACAGCTCGGGCGACATCAGATAGCCGCTGTCCGGATGGCTCCACATGGCGATTCCGATGTCGAGATTTTCGGATAAGTATTTGTAGTATTGGTAGAGGGTCTCGTCCTGGTCATCGACAAAATGCAGGACGGGAGCGTGCACGACGATGAAGTCGGCACCCACGGATTCGGCGTGACGCGCGAGGTCAAGCACGGTGTCCATGTTCTGGTCTGAACAGGACATGATCGTGCGGGCGCGGCCGCGCAACGTGTTGGCGGCGAGCGTGAAGCACGCCTTGCGCTCGTCCACACTCATCGCAAAGAACTCGCCCTGCTTGCCGCAGACGAAGATCCCATCGATGCCGAGCGGGCCGGTCCAGTGCTCGAGATTGGCGGCGAAGCCCGCCTGGTTCACCGAGAGGTCGTCCGCGTTGAAAGGCGTGAGGGCGGCAGCCCAGATGCCGCGCAGATTGGCGCGTGCATAGGCTTTGGCATCTTGCCGACGATAGGCGAACATGGCGACCTCATTGGGAGTGTGGCGTCAGACTTCAGCTTGCCAATCATCTGGCCATGGGACAAGTTCCGGCCATCTTAAGAATCTGGAGGGAGACGACAATGGACGGTCTGACAAAGCCGATCGGCGCGACCGAGGGATGGCAGGCCGACAAGGATCGCTTCCGTTTGGCACGCTATCTGGATGGGCTTGGCGATCTGATGCAGACCGTCGACGCGCCGACGAAGCTGATCGATGTGGCCGCCCACCTTGAAGGCAACACCCGGGCGGTGCTGTTTCGCTCGGCTGGGCCCGAGGGGGCACTGCTGGTGGGCAACGTGTGCTCCTCCCGCGCCCGTCTGGCAGCGGCATTCGGTGTCGAGATTTCGGACCTACGCACCGAGATCAGCCGGCGCCTGCGGGTAAGCCCTGAGATTTTCGAGGTGCCCAGCAGCGAGGCTCCTGTGCACGAGGTGGTGCTCACCGGCGAGGACGCCGACCTCACAAAATTACCAATTCACCTGCAGCACGCGTTGGATGGCGCACCCTATATCTCGGCTGGTGTGGATTATGCGGTGGACCCGGTGCGCGGGATCACCAATACGGGCTTTCGACGGATGATGTTGCGTGGCCGTACCGAGGCTGGCATCGATCTGATCTCACCATCTGACTTGCGCGCGATCTACATGGAGTCCGCCGCTCGCGGTGAGAAGCTGGCGGTGAGTTTTGTCGTCGGCTGTCATCCGATCGATCAGGTGGCGGCGATGATGCGCCTGCCGGTGGATGAGATGGGCCTTGTCTCGTCGCTGCGCGACGCTCCGCTGGCGGTGGTCGCCGGCGTGACCAATGGCGTGCGCGTGCCGGCGGATTCCGAGTATGTTCTTGAAGGCTTCATTGATGCGCGCGGGCATGTAGAGCCTGAAGGCCCCTATGGCGAGTTCCTCGGCTATTACGGACATTTGAAGAAGAACCCGGTATTCCACCTGACCGCGGTGACGCGCCGGCGGGATGCGGTGTTCCAGACATCGACGATCTCAGGCCGCACACTCTCATGCACCGACACAGCGCAGTTGAATGCGATCCGCACCGAGATCATGATCTGGCGCGCGCTAGAAACCGCGGTGCGCGAGCCAGTGGATGTTTATGTCACGCCATCGTCTGGCGGATCATTGAATGTGCGCATCTCCATGCGGCAGCGTGTGCCAGGCGAGGCGCGCAACGCGATGGCCGCGGCCTTTGGCTGCCTGGCGAATGTGAAGAACGTGTTCGTTGTTGATCCCGATGTGGACATTTTCTCCGACGAGCAGATGGATTGGGCGATGGCCACGCGCTTCCAGGCGGACCGCGATCTGGTTCTCATGCCTGCAATGCGGGCGATGCCAATCGACCCCTCGCTGAATGGCGCTCGGCTGGGCTGCAAGGCGGGCTTCGATCTCACCATGCATCCGGCTGCGGCAGGCTCACTCGAGGCGATCACGCCGCTGCCGCCAAAACTTGACGGTCCGCGCTTCGCAACTGTGGAGGCCGCGTTACAAGACGGGCCGAAATTCTTTATCGAGTTGATGGCCGCGGTGGCCAGCGATGACGGGCGCGAGGTGGTGCGCGACATCGATGCGCTGCGCGCGAGCCCGGGCATCACCCGCGACGCATCGGGCCGCTACGTGCTTGGTGCCGCTGCATGAAGTGGATTGGCCACCCGCTCCCGCGGTTCGAGGATCTGCGCCTTCTTACTGGCCGCGGACGCTATACGGATGATGCGGCGATCGAGAGCGTTGCCTTTGCTGCACTGGTCCGATCACCACATGCACATGCTCTGATCGGTCGCATTGATGCGTCAGCTGCGATGGCTCTGCCTGGCGTACTGTGCGTGTTGAGCGCGGAGGATTATCTCGCCGATGGATTGAAGGCGATACGGCATGTGCCCAATCCGGCCGATGCGCTGGTGGTGAGTCAGCCATCCTTCGGCTTGAATGGTGGTTTCTGCCACGACACCTTCATGCTTCCCCTGGCGCATGGGCGGGCGCGCTTCGTGGGTGAACCAGTGGCGTTTGTTGTTGCCGAGACCGCGCAGCTTGCCAAGGATGCCGCCGAGCTTGTTAGCGTGGATTATGAGACGCTGCCATCGGTGACGGAGACCGATGCCGCGACCGCGCCGGACGCCCCCCAAATATGGAACAGTATACCGGGCAATCTTTGCCTGGACGAGCATTTTGGTGACGCCGCTGCGGTTGACGTGCTGTTCGCTGCCGCACACCACGTTGAGCACCGGCGGTTCATCAATCAGCGCATTGTTAATGCGCAGATGGAGCCGCGCTCACTGATCGGCTGGGTTGATGACAAAACAGGGCACATCACGCTGCGCTCGAGTTCCCAGGGCGTGGTGCGGCAGAAGGTGGTGTTGGCACAGGCGCTCGATGTGCCGGTGGATCAGGTGCGGGTGATCACCGGTGATGTGGGCGGCGGCTTCGG
>CAIVDX010000379.1 GCA_903904805.1 uncultured Rhodospirillales bacterium | reverse complement strand
GGCCAGCGAGCAACCGGGCGACCAGCGCCTTCACGGCCGCGCGGGTTTCTTCCAGCGTGGTCCCGGTGTCGATGACGTGATCGGCGCGGGCGCGCTTTTCCGAATCGGGCACCTGCAGGGCGAGGATTTGCGCGAATTTTTCCGCCGTCATGCCAGGGCGGGCGAGCACCCGCTGGCGTTGCGCCTCGGCCGGGGCGGAGACAACGGCGACGGCGTCCACTCCCGCCGCCCCGCCCTTTTCGAACAACAGCGGGATGTCGAAAACCACCAGCGGCTGGGCGGCATTATCGGCGAGGAAGGCGCGGCGTCCCTCGGCCACCGCCGGGTGAACGATCGCCTCCAGCCGGGTGAGTGCCTCCGGATTGCCGAAAACCGCCGCGCCCAGCTTTTGCCGATCAACGCCCTGTGGCCCGGTGGTGCCGGGGAAGGCCGCCTCGATCGCGGGCAACAGCGCGCCGCCGGGGCCCTGCAGGCGGTGCACCTCGGCGTCGGCATCGAACACCGGCACGCCCTCGTCGCACAGCATGGCGGCGACGGCGGATTTTCCCATGCCGATCGAACCGGTGAGGCCGAGGATGAGGGGGCGGGTCATACGGTAAGTAATGCGCGCAATTCGGCGTCCCAAGACGGATCCGCTCCTGACTCAAAGAACGTCTGAAATGCACCCCGCGCCTGACCAACCAGCATGCCCAGCCCAATAATCGTGGCCAACCCCTGCGCGCCTGCTCGTCTGACAAGATCGGTTTCTACTGGCGCGGTGATGATATCGTAGACAATACCGCCGGACGCGACGTGCGACAGATCGAATGCCAGCGGCGGTTGGCCCACCATGCCCAGCGAGCTGGTATTCACCACCAGATCATAGCGCAGCGCATCCGGGGCGGCGGGCAGAGCAAAGCGGGCGAGGTCGGCAACGGCATAGGGCTTGTCCGGTGTCAGTTCATCGAGCAGCGCCCGCCCTTTTCCCTCATCACGCACGGCAAGTGTGACAGGATTGCTGGCGGCTTTGCACTGGGGCGGCGTTGCACCGCCGCGAGTCTCGTCCAGAAATACAACCACCGCCCGCGCCGCGCCGCCATTACCGATCACCAGCACACGTTTCTCAGGCGTAAAGCCAAAGTGAAGCTGCGCAAGCGGTTCGCCAAATCCCCACACGTCAGTGTTGTAGCCGTCAAGCCCACCCGGCCAAGGATGAATTGCGTTCACGGCTCCCACCCGCGTGGCCACCTCGTCCAGCGAATCCACCAACCCCATAACCGCCTGCTTGTGCGGCATCGTCACATTGCACCCGCGCCACAGTGGGTCGGCGCGGCGCGCGGCGAGGTATTCCGCCAGTTCTGCCGATTTCACCCAGGCCGCACGATACTCGGCATCGATCCCCAGCTTGCCCAGCCAGAAATTGTGAATCTTCGGCGATTTCGACTGGCTGATTGGATCGCCAATCACCTCCGCATAGGGGCGCGTGGCGGGGGGCAACTGGCGCCATTCATAGGCCGACTCCTTCGCGCTC
>CAIVDX010000378.1 GCA_903904805.1 uncultured Rhodospirillales bacterium | reverse complement strand
CTGTTCGCGGCCCGGCCCGGCATCGATGTGTCCTACCGCGAGATCTACAACACCGTGCAGACCGATGGTTTCATCGCCGGCCAGGGCTCGGAAGGCTACCGCACCAATGTACGCGCGCTGATCAAGCGCATCCGCCGCAAGTTCGCCGAGGTCGACGATGGCTTCGCCGCGCTCGAGAACTACCCCGGCTTCGGCTACCGCTGGCGCGCCGATGGCTGAGACTGCACTCCCTTCCTCTCCCGCCCCCTCTCCTGGTGGCAATTTCTCACGTTCGCTGCGGGTCCAGCTGGCGGCGCTAATCACCTTTTTTCTGGTGCTGCCGGTGCTGTTGTATTCGACCTTCGCGAGCGCTGATCGCGACCGGGAGAAACTGCTGCTGGAAGCGGTGCAGACCAGCGGCGCCATGGTCGGCAAAGCCCTTGCCCCCATGCTCAGCAATCTGCAGCCGGGAGATTTCGGTAAGCTGCCGGCGGAACTGGCCCGGTTTGAATCCCCGCGCCAAAGCATCAAACTGCTGTTCAAACCCAGCGCTCTTGGGGCCAGCATCATCGGCGAAGACGCGGGTTTCTTCTATGTCGCCGGCATCCCCGCCGTGTCCTCCGCCGATATCCAGGACGAACGCGCCCTGCTCGCGAGCCTCGGCGTGCTCGACAAGCTCGCCCGCAGCTGCAACGGCGACATCCCCTTGAGCGAACAGGTCCGCACCAAGAGCGGCGAGCTGCTGACCTCCATCACCCCGGTGCAAAGTCCCGCCGGCTGCTGGGGGGGGGTGGTGGCGGAAGGCCCCGGCGCCCTGGGCCAGCCGGCCGACAGCCGCGCCTGGCTGCGGGTCGAGACCCGCCTCGCCGGCGTGGTCTATGCGGTGATGGCGCTGCTGGCCTTCGCCATCTTCGCCGTGGTGTGGTCGAACCTGCGCCGCTTCAAGAGCGTGGCCGGCGCCATCGAGAAGGGCGAGAGCTTCGAGAAGTCCACGACCGTGCCTGAACTGGCGGCCATCGGCCGGGAGTTCGACGCCATGGTCCGCCGCCTCACCCGCGTCGCCGACATCATCCGCGAGGCCGCCGAGGACAACGCCCATGCCTTCAAGGGTCCCATCGCCGTCATCCGCCAGTCGGTGGAACTGGTGCGCAGCGCAAAGGGCGCAGACGCGGAAACCGGCATCGCCGCCCTCGCCGCGTCCCTCGACCGGCTCGACGGCCTGGTGCAATCGGCCCGGCGCATCGACAGCGCCACCGCCGAACTGCTGGAGGTGGGCCGCGCGCCCATCGACTTATCCTCGCTGGTGCGCGCCTTCGCCGAGGACTACAGCGCCATGATTGTCGGCGTAAGCATCGGCGGCATGCCCCCCGCCAGCGGCCGCAACCAGTTGCATGTGGAAGTGGCCGACAACGTGGTGGTCGAGGGCCGCGCCGATCTGATCGAGACCATCCTTGAGAACCTGGTGGAAAACGCGCTGAGCTTTTCTCCGCCCGGCGGGCGCGTCGATGTGGGGTTGCGGGTGGAAACCCGCGGGACGCTGCGCATCGCCGCCCTCAGCGTCGCCGATAAAGGCCCCGGCGTTCATCCGGACCAGTTGGAAGCAATCTTCGAGCGCT
>CAIVDX010000377.1 GCA_903904805.1 uncultured Rhodospirillales bacterium | reverse complement strand
GCCGCGGGTGGTGAGGA
Source organism: uncultured Rhodospirillales bacterium (assembly GCA_903904805.1). GTDB lineage: Bacteria > Pseudomonadota > Alphaproteobacteria > Acetobacterales > Acetobacteraceae > CAIVDX01. Next base: position 1,533 of record CAIVDX010000377.1, on the reverse strand, counting down.
TGCGGGTGCCGGTGACGTAGCAGGCGACGTCGAGTTGGAAAAGCGTGCCAAGATTGTTGGCGCCGCCGACATTTGTGCTGCCGAACAGGTTGCCGGAGGAATTTATGGTCAATCCCGCCATGGGGGTGGAGCCGTTGGTGCCGTTGAAGTTCACCAGGGTGGTCATGGTGCCGGAGCCGGCGGCGATCTCGAACACGGTGCCGAGGCCCGATGTGCCGCCGTTCTGCGACGTGCCGTAGAGATTGCCGGACGAATCGACGGTCAGGCTGAGATTGAGAGTCACCCCGCTGACGAGGTTGGTGATGACGGTGTTGAGCGGGTCGGGGGGCCAGCCCCGGCGTGCGCTGCAGGCGTGCGCGTGACGGGTCCAGTGACAGCGCCCCGGGTCTTTTCTGTCCTTCCTCGAATCGCGCTAGAACCCTGCCATGGACGAATTCGCTGGCAAGATTGACGACACCCCCCTCGCGGATGCGCTGAGCGAGCGATACCTCGCCTATGCGCTCTCCACCATCATGTCGCGCAGCCTGCCGGATGTGCGCGATGGGCTGAAGCCGGTGCATCGGCGGCTGATCTACGCGATGCAGCAGCTGAAGCTCGATCCCTCGGCGGGGTTCAAGAAATGCGCCCGCGTGGTGGGCGATGTGATCGGCAAGTATCATCCGCATGGCGATGCGGCCGTCTATGAGGCGCTGGTGCGGCTCGCGCAGGATTTCGCCGTGCGGTATCCGCTGGTCGAGGGCCAGGGGAATTTCGGCAATATCGACGGCGATAACGCGGCGGCGATGCGCTATACGGAATCGCGTCTGACCGAGGTCGCGGCCGCTCTGCTGGAGGGGCTGGACGACGATGCGGTGGATTTCCGCGCCACCTATGATGGCGAGGAGCGCGAGCCTGTGGTGCTGCCCTCGGCGTTTCCCAACCTGTTGGCCAACGGCGCGACGGGCATCGCGGTGGGCATGGCGACCTCGATTCCGCCGCACAATGCCGGCGAGGTGTGTGCCGCGGCGATTGCGCTGATCCGCGATCCGGAGATCGAGACGAAAGCGCTGCTGACGCTGATGCCGGGGCCGGATTTCCCCACCGGTGGCATTCTGGTGGAGGATCCGGCGATCATCGCCGCGGCCTATGAGATCGGTCGGGGTGGGTTTCGGGTGCGCGCGCGCTGGGAGCTGGAGCGCGGCACGCATGGCACCTGGCGGATCATCATCAATGAGATCCCGTATCAGGTGCAGAAGGCGCGGCTGATCGAGCAGATCGCGCAGCTTCTGGAGGAGAAGAAGCTGCCGCTGCTCGGCGATGTGCGTGATGAGAGCACCGAACTTGTGCGGCTGGTGCTGGAGCCGAAGACGCGGGCGGTGGAGCCGGAGCAGCTGATGGAATCGATGTTCCGCGCCACCGCGCTGGAAAGCCGGTTCTCGATGAACATGAATGTGCTGACCGGCGAGCGGATTCCGCAGGTGCTGGGGCTGAAGGGCGTGCTGCGCTGCTGGCTGGATCATCGCCATGAGGTTCTCATTCGTCGCTCGCGGCATC
>CAIVDX010000376.1 GCA_903904805.1 uncultured Rhodospirillales bacterium | reverse complement strand
GTGTTCGCGGCGGTGCCGATTGCCGCGGCGAGCTATCACTCCGCACAGAACATCGCGTTTCATGAGGTGGGTCGGCAGGCGATCTATGCGGACCCGGAATGGCAGGGCGGGCGCTACTGGGAGCATGGGCGCACGCCGGCGCGCGGGTTGGCGGTGGCGCGGATGGCGGCGCACATCACCTATCTCAGCGAGCAGGCGCTGACGCGGAAGTTCGGTCGGCGGTTGCGGGCGGGCCAGGCCTCGCCGCTGGCGGCCGGGCTGTTTGGCGACATGTTCGAGGTGGAGAGTTATCTGCGCCACCAGGGCAGCAGCTTCGTGCGGCGATTCGATGCGAATTCGTATCTGGCGATCACGCGGGCGATGGATTATTTCGATCTGGCCTTTGAGCATGAGGGCGATCTCTCGGCGGCGTTTGCCGGCACACCGACGCGGTTTTGCCTGGTGTCGTTTTCATCGGACTGGCTGTTTCCCACCGCGCAGTCGCGCGAGATCGCGCGTGCGCTCAATCGGGTGGCGGCGACGGTGAGTTTTGTCGAGATCGCCACCGACAAGGGGCATGATGCGTTCCTGCTGGACGAGCCGGATCTGCATCGCACGGTGGGCGGGTTTCTGACCGGCTGCGCCGAGCATGCGGGATTGCTGGTGCCGTGAACGACGGGGTGCGGTTTCTGGCGAAGACGCTGCGCATCGATCAGCGGATGATCGCGGAGATGATCACGCCGGGCAGTCGGGTGCTGGATATTGGCTGTGGTGACGGCGAACTTCTCGATCTGCTGTTTCGCACCCGGCAGTGCGACGCGCGCGGGATCGAGATCGACATGGCGATGGTGACGCGCGCGGTGGCGCATGGGCTGCCGGTGATGCAGGGCGATGCCGATCTGGATCTGGAACAATATCCCGATGGCGCGTTCGATTATGCGCTGCTGTCGCGCACGCTGCAGGCGGTGGAGCGTCCGCGCGAGGTGTTGCAGCAGATGCTGCGCATTTCCACGCGCGCGGTGGTGAGTTTTCCGAATTTCGGCCATTGGCGGATGCGCTGGCAGTTGATGCGCACGGGCAAGATGCCGAACACGCGATCCTGGCCGCGGCCGTGGTATGCCACGCCGAACATTCATCCGTGCACGATCCGGGATTTCTTCGCGCTGTGCGAGGAGGAATCCTATATCGTGGAATCCTGGATGGCGGTTGACGAAGCCGGTCGCCGCAGCCCCTGGCGGCGCTGGCTCTCCCTGGCGAACCTGTTCGGCGAACAGGCCGTGTTCCTGCTGCGCAAAGGCTAGCGGGATATCAGGGCTGCTCCTGGTGCCGCAGCGGGGGGCTTCAGCGTGCGTGGACCATTTGGTCGGCGGAGGTGAGACGGCGGTGCAGCGTGTGGTCGGATTGCAGTTTTTTGCAGACCGCTTTTGGCGCGGCGGACCAGCCTTCGGCGGTGCTGAGTTCGATTTTCGCGAGTGTCAGGCTGTCAGATCCGGTGATGGCGGCGGCGTCGTTCAGTGCGATGTCGAGCCGCTGGCCCCAGTCGGCGGGGCGGAGGCCGCAGCGTGGGGCGAGCACGACGAGAGGGGCGAGATCGAGAATATCCTGCGCGGTGGCGCTGGCCGACGCGATGAGCGCGCCGGCCAGCACGAGCGCTGTGCTACTTGCCCGCGACCATCGGGCAGCCGCCCTCCGACATCGGGCGATAGGCCTGATCGGCGGGCACCGATCCCATGGTCTTGAACACGTCCCACTCACCCTTGCTCTCCGCCGGCGTCTTCACCTGGAAAAGATACACGGTGTGAATGGTTCTGCCATCCGCGCGCACCGCGCCGTGGCCGAAAATCACGTCGTCGGTGGGGATCGATTTCATTTTCTCGGCCACCGCCTTGCCATCATCGGGATTCGCGCCGGCCGCGATCGCCTTCAGATAATGCTGGATGCCGCTATAGATGCCGGCCTGCATGTCGTTCGGCGGCCAGTGGCGGACATGGCGTTCGGCGAATCGCTTGGAGAAGGCGCGGGTCTGGTCGTTCATGTCCCAGTAGAAGGCCGAGACGGCGTAGAGGCCGGCGGATTCGGGCAGGCCCATCGCGTGCACCTGGCCGGGATTCACCGTGGGGTTGGCGAGCTTCATCGTCTTGTTCAGGCCGAATTCGGCGGCCTGCTTCAGCGAGTTCAGCGTGTCCTGCCCCGGGTTCGCCAGCAGCAGCACCTGCGCGTTGGACGCCTGAGCCTGGATCAGGAAGGATGAGAAATCGGGTGTGCCGAGCGGCGCGCGCACCGCGCCCAGGACCTGGCCGCCGGCGCGGGTGACGGCGTCCGAGGTTTGCGCCTGAAGGTCCCAGCCGAAGGCGTAGTCGGCGGCGAGGACGAACCATTTCTTGTCGCCCTGGTCGACCATCGCCTTGCCGAGGCTGTGGCCGAGCGACCAGGTGTCGTAGGTCCATTGGATGGTGTTGGGCGAGCAGCGCGCGCCGGTGATTTCGGAGCTGCCGGCGCCGGAGCCGATGAACAGCTTGTTGCGCGCGGCGACCTGGGTGGACACATCGAAGGCGATGGCGGAGTTCGGCACGTCCATGATGAGCTGCACGCCCTGGTCGAGCCATTGGCGGGTG
>CAIVDX010000375.1 GCA_903904805.1 uncultured Rhodospirillales bacterium | reverse complement strand
GGCTTCGGCGGCACCAACGCATCGATCCTCTTCAAACGCGTCTGACATGAAGGCGTGGCTTGTCGCCGCGCTCGTTCTGCTGGCCGTCCTCGCCGGGCTGGGCGTCGGCGTTCCCTGGTATGCGACGCAGGTCTATGACGCGCCCGGCCCGCTCGCCGCGCCGCGCGCGATCGTGATCCCGCGCGGCGGCAGCGACGCGATCGGTGCGGCGCTGGTCGATGCCGGCGCGCTGGATCGCCCGCTCGCCTTCCATGTCGCCACCGAGATCACACCCGGCGCGCTGCGGGCCGGCGAGTTCGCCTTCCCCGCCCACGCCAGCCTGCGCCAGCTGCTGGAGATCCTGCGCACCGCCCGCCCGGTCCAGCATAAGCTGACCATCCCCGAGGGGCTCACCTCGGGACAGATCGCAGCATTGCTCAACCAGGCCGAGGCGATGACCGGCACCGCGCCGAGCCCGCCCGAGGGCACCGTGCTACCGGAAACCTATTCCTACGAATGGGGCACGCCGCGCGCCGATATCATCACCCGGATGACCGAGGCGATGACCCGCGCGCTCGACCGCGAGTGGGAGGCGCGCGCGCCCAACCTGCCGCTGCCCTCCGCCCGCCAGGCGCTGACCCTGGCCAGCATCGTCGAACGCGAGACAAGCAAGCCCGACGAGCGTCCGCATGTCGCCTCTGTGTATCTCAACCGCCTCCGCCTGGGCATGCGGCTGCAGGCAGACCCAACGGTGGCCTATGGCCTGGGCCAGCCCGACAAGAAACTGACCCGCGCCGACCTGGAGCGCGACAACCCCTACAACACCTACCGGATCGCCGGCCTGCCACCCGGCCCGATCTGCGCGCCAGGCCTCGCATCGCTGCACGCGGTGCTGCACCCGGCGCAGAGCGACGATGTGTATTTCGTCGCGGACGGCACCGGCGGGCACGCCTTCGCCCGGTCGCTGCAGGATCACGAAAAGAACGTCGCCAGATGGCGCGAGTTGCAGAAATAGATGGCGGGAGGAGGCCTCGCGACCCCGCCTTATTTCTCCTCCGGCCCGGCATCCAGCAGCTCGATATTCTGCCGCGCCAGGTCCGCGGCGTCCGATTCCGGGGCCGACTCGATCGTGCGCTGCCAATCCGCCCGCGCCGCGGCCAGCTCGCCATCCTGCTGATGCAGCACGCCGCGCTCCAGCAACGCGGTCGGTTCATCCGGGTCGATCGCCAGCGCCGCCGTCAGACTTCGCTTGGCCGCCGTCACATCCCCGGTGCGACGCTGCGCCGCCCCCAGCGCGGCGAGAATATCCGCCCGATCGGGGGCCGCCTCATGCGCCAGCACCAGATTCTCGATCGCGTCACCATCCTTGCCCAGCGCCGCCTGCGCCTGCGCGGCAAGGCTCAGCAGATCGGCATTGTCCGGCGAGAGCTCCAACGCCCGATTCGCCGAACTCAGCGCACGACCCGGCGCATCGGCCATCAGCCAGGCCTCCGCCGCCTGCTGCAGAATCGCCGCGCGCGCGGCATCCGCCGGACCGGCATGGCCACCGATCTCGTCGAGCAGCGGCGCACCCGATTCCGGGTCTCCGGTGGCGATCAGCGCCAGCGCGCGACAATGCGTGGCCGGGTCAACACCCCCCAGCTCCGCCGCCTTGTCCGCCATCGCCCGCGCGCCATCCGGGTCCTGATCGACAGTCGCCAGACATGTCTCGTAATTCGTGTTGGCGGAGATGCGCGGCGGCGCCGGCGGCACCGGCAGGTCGGCATCCTCGGCATCGGCGGCGCCGACCGGCACCATGGCCTCGGGCGGTGGCGCCGGCACTCCCGGCGGCTGCATCGCCCACCACACGGCACCGCCGCCCAGCACGAGCAGCAACGGCAGACCCAGGATGGCAAGGCGCATATTCATGGAACACCGCCTATAACAGACACAGGCCGACAGGGGCGAGATGGCACACGCACTGCTGATTTTCGGAAACGGCTATAGCGGCGCGGCCACCGCCCGTCTGGCGCGCGCCGCCGGCTGGCAGGTGCGCATCGTCTCGCGCGATCCCGCCCGCCCCGCGCCCGCGCCCACCGTCGCCTTCGCCAACGCCGCCGAGTCGATCGCCTGGGCCACCCACCTGCTCGCCACCGCCGCCCCCGACGGCGATGCCGACCCGGTGCTGCACGCCTTCTCCGACCAGATCCGATCCGCCCCAAACCTGCGCTGGCTCGGCTACCTCTCCACCACGGGCGTCTATGGCGACCGCGCCGGCGCCTGGGTGGACGAAACCACCCCGCCCGCCCCCAACTCCCCCCGCGGCGCCCGCCGCGTCGCCGCCGAGCAGGCCTGGATCGCCGCCGGTGCCGGCAGGATGGTCGACATCTTCCGCCTCGCCGGCATCTACGGCCCCGGCCGCAGCGCGCTCGACGATCTGCGCGCCGGCCGCGCCCGCCGCATCAGCAAACCCGGCCACGCCTTCGGCCGCATCCACCGCGACGACATCGCCCACGCCATCCTCGCCGCCATCGGCCAGACCCGCCCCCCCGGCCCACGCATCCTGAACCTGAACGACGACCTGCCCGCCGAGACCGCCGACGTGATCGCCGAGGCCGCCCGCCTGCTCGGCGTCAGCCCCCCACCGCTGATCAGCTACGCCGACGCCGCCCCCGCCATGAGCGAGATGGCCCGCAGCTTCTGGGCGGAAAACCGCAAGGTCTCATCCGCCGCCACCAAGGCCGCGCTCGGCATCGCCTGGCGCTACCCCACCTACCGCGAGGGCCTCGCCGCCATCCTGGGCGCCGAGCAACCCCTCGACCGTCTCGACCAGTAGCGCCAGGTCCCGCGGGCGTGACAGGCGATGATCGCCATCCTTGATGAGCAGCGTGCGCACATCGTCGCCCGTCAGCCGCGCGGCGATCTTCAGCGCGGTCTCCCACGGCACATCCGGGTCCGCCTGGCCCTGCAGCAGCCGCACCGGGCAGGCAATCCCGATCGGCCCGCGCAGCAGCAGATGCTGCCGCCCCTCCTCGATCAGCCGATAGGCGATCGGCAACGGATCGCCATAGGCGCTCGGCACCGCGATCACCCCCGCCGCCCGCAGCCCCGCCTGCTCGGCCGGGCTCATCGCGTCCCACATCATGTCCTCGGTGAAATCAGGCGCGGCGGCGATGCCCACCACCCCCACCACCCGCTCCGGCCGCGCCAACGCCACCAGCAGCGCGATCCACCCGCCCATCGACGAGCCGACCAGCACCATCGGCCCCGACGAACAGGCATCGATCACCGCCAGCGCATCACCCAGCCACCGCCCAATGGTGCCCTCGACGAACACCCCGCCGCTCTCGCCATGCCCGGAATAATCCAGCCGCAGAAACGCCCGCCCCGACGCCGCCGCCCACGCATCCAACGCCTCGGCCTTCGACCCCATCATGTCCGACCGGTAGCCCGGCAGGAACACGACAACCGGCCCCCGCCCCTCCCGCGCCCGCCATGCCAGCGTGATCCCGTCGCCTTGGTCCAGATGCTGTGTCATGGGGGGGGGTTTAGAAGAGGAGGGGAGGCAAGGCCAGGGGCTCTGCCCCTGGGCCCCGCTGGGGCCATACGGCCCCAGACCCCTGAATGTTTGGCGTGTGGGGAGGG
>CAIVDX010000374.1 GCA_903904805.1 uncultured Rhodospirillales bacterium | reverse complement strand
GGTGAAATCCTGAGCCTCCCGGGCGGCAGGCGGCGCACCCTCGCCGATGCCGACGATGCGGCCATCGCGCACCAGAACATGGCCGTCCTCGATGATGGCACTCGGTAGCACCAGCTTACCACGAATGGAGAGGTCAAAATCACTCATCGGATTGGTTCCGCTTCTCAAATTCGGAGCGTGAGGCATCGGTGACCGGGTACAGGCCGATGATGCTGCGGCCGGATTTCAGCTCGGCGGCGGCGAAGGCGTCGTAGCGCTTCATCCACCAGGCCTCCTCGGCAATCTCGTCGGCGAGCGCGGACGGGATTACCACCACGCCCTCGCCATCGCCCACCATGATGTCACCGGGGTAGACCGCGACACCCGCGCAGCCGATCGGCACGTTGTGATCGGCGGCTTGCAGGGACAGGAAACTTGGCGAGGGAACCGACTGCGCCTGATAGGCGGGAAAGCCAAGGGAGGCGACCGCGCCGCCATCACGAAAGCCGCCATCGGTGACGATGCCCGCGGCGCCGCGCGCCTGAATGCGGGCGATGAGCAGATCACCGCAGCAGCAGGCGGTGCGGCACTGGCCGGTGTCCATCACCAGAACCGCACCCTCGGGGCACTCCTCAAAGGCGAGCTGATGCAGATTCGCCTTCGCGTAGCTCGCCATTCCGCCGACATCCTCGCGTGCAGGGACGAAGCGCAGCGTCGTGGCAGGGCCCACCATGCGTGTGGACGCACCACCCACCGGTGTCAGACCGCGCAGCCAGACATTGCGAAAGCCGCGGCGAAACAGGCAGGTGGTTAGCGTGGAGATGTCCACCTTGCCCAGCAACTCCTGCGCGCGCGGTGTCACAGCGGCAGAGCGATCAAGGTGTCGACGAGTGAGGAGTCGAGCACGACGGTTTTGCTGCGGAACAACGTGCGGCCACCTTCGCTGACCACCTCATCCAGATATTTCCCGGCGGCGAACAGCATCATCTCGCCGCTGGCCACCATGGTGCGCACCACGATGAAGCTGGTCTGGACGCTCAGCACCAGGCCTTTCGCGTCAATCACCCGACTGTCGGACAGGACGTGGCGGGTCACATGCGGTTCGAACAGATTGGCCTGCTCGATCGCTTCCACACGGTCGAACAGCATGGCCTTGGTGTCGCACAGCATGATCGACAACGGCATGCCACGCGCGAGGTTGGCGCGGGTGGTGATGCGATACAGGCAGGGATCGGTGAACATTGCCACCCAGTCTGACAGGCGAAGATCGTCGATGGCGGCGCAATAGTCCGCGAGCAGGGTACGCGCATCGGCCTGGGTGGGGCGTTGGGGGCCGGGAATATAGACGTTGGTATCTGACATTCTCAGAACCCTGTGCAGGCGCGGTAGCCGGTCCAGAAGCCGCGAACGCTGCCCTCGGAGACTCGTGTGCCTGGAATTGGATCGATCCCGGAACCGCCCATTTCGAGCACCGCAGCCTTGTCCGGATCACCGGCGATGCCGTGATGCACCATACCACCGATCATGCCATCCTCCATCGAGATCAGGCCAGACGGTCCCATCATGTTTGCCTGTTTAAGGCGATTGGCGGCGTGTTCGGGTGTATCGCTCTCATAGCCGAAGGCGATCCACACCAGCCGGGATTCGGTGGGGCTCACCGGCACGATGGTGCGCACGGCCAGGCAATTGCGCAGTTGCTGCAACACGAAATTGGGAAAATGCGTTTGGATGGTCATCGAGACACCATCGCCGTAATCATCCCACACGTCGGTGATCGAGCGGTCCCGCAGTCCAAAGCCATAGGCGGCGATATCGGCGGAGCGGAGATTGTCCTGCTCATAGACTTCGCCACCGCTTTCCTGCGTCATTTTCGAGTAGCTGATATGGTGCCAGCCACGCGTGCCCTTCATGATGCCGCCCTCCATGGTGAGGCGGTCCATCTTCATCACCCCGTTGAAGGCGTGAAGTATCGAGGCGTGGTATGGGTCTTTCACGTTCTCGATGTACAGCTTCCAGTTGCAATGCAGCTTTTGCTGATATTCGCCGAGAATCGTCATCGGTCGCCCGCACACACGATGGATGTTGGCCACGAATTCTGGGCCGACATAATCCTCGAAATCCATCACCTCGGCGCTGAAGGTGGCGAAGACCAGGCCAGAAATCACATGCACACGCAGAGCGGGGATGGAGTGGTCAGCCTTGTTGAAGCTGGGCGGCAGACCGCCCTTGCCGCGCACGCCGCGTTCGAAGGCGGCCGAGATCATCGTGCCGTCCAGCGCGAAGCACCAATTATGGTAGATGCACATCAGCTGCTCGACGTTCCCGTAGGGATGGTAGAGCAGGGGGGTGCCCTTGTGAGCGCAACGATTGACCAGCGCACGCACCGTGCCCTCGCCGTCGCGCAGGAGAATGATCGGGGTATCTCCCATCTGCGCGAGTACGTAGCTGTTGGGCGTTGGGATTTGCGCTTCGAGGCCGAGAAAGTGCCAGATCGGCCCGCGGAAGATCGTCTTCTGCTCGTGCGCGTAAATGGCTGGGTCGGTATAGACGACGTAGGGGATCCGTGTGACCCCACCTTCGGGCCATCTGACAAGTGGTTCTTTTGGGTCGGTCAACATTGCGGTCTCCCTACGGGCACCTCATCTCAGGCGCTCCGCACCAAACTTTCAAAGGTTTTTGCTTCTTTTTTCAGAAAAGAAGCGCTCGCCTACGCCTGTCGTCCCCTGAACGCCCACCCCGCCATCCGCCGCTCCAACAAATCGCAGGCCACATAAGCGATCACGGCCATGACCGCGATGACAGTAAGACCAGCGAACACCAATGGCACCTCAAAGCGGGAGGAGGCGGCCAGCATCAGAAACCCGATCCCGCTGTTCGATGCCACTGTTTCCGAGATGATCGAGCCGACAAAGGCCAAAGTGACCGCGACCTTCAGCGATGCGAACATGTAGGGCATTGCCCGCGGGAGCCCGATCTTCACCAGGATTTCCCAGCGCGTGGCGCCCAGCGAGCGCATCAGATCTTCGGTCTCGGGCTCGATGGTCGCCAATCCTGTCGCCACATTCACCAGGATCGGGAAGAAGGACAGCGCGAAGGCGGTGAGCACGGCAGGCACGGCACCGATGCCGCACCACAGCACGAACACCGGCACCAGCGCCACTTTGGGGATCGCGTTGAATGCCACCAGCAGCGGATACACCCCGCTATAGACGAAGGCCGAGGCTCCAATGGCGAGGCCGCCGAGCAACCCGACAGCCACGGCGGCGGCGAAGCCGATGGTGGTGGTGATCAAAGTGACCAACGCATTGTCGCTGATCACCTCGGCATATTTCTGCAGCGCGGCGATGATCTGGCTGGGTGAGGGCAGCAGGAAGGAGGGGATCGAGAAGGCGCGGCAGGCGATTTCCCATATGCACAGGATCAGAGCCGTCAGCAGCCAGGGCATGATCCGCCGGGCGACGCGCAGCCGGCGCGCCCGGGCGGCACGTTCTTCGCGGCGGTTGATGCTCATGGGGTCGTTCCGATCGCGCTGCGCGAATCCTGGATGCAGTCCCGCAGTTCCTGCACCAGCGCGACGAAATCGGGATGGTATGTGTCGGCCAGGGTGCGCGGCCGGGCGAAGGGCACGCGGCGGCTGAGCACGATGCGGCCGGGGCGCGGGCCCATCACGTGCACGGTGTCGGCCAGATACACCGCCTCGCGGAGATCATGGGTGACCAGGATGGTGGTGAAGCGCCGGCCGATCCAGAGATTCTGCAGCACCGACCAGAGCTCTTCACGCGTGAACGCATCCAGCGCGCCGAACGGTTCGTCCAGCATCAGCAACTCGGGCTGATGGATCAGGGCGCGGCAGAGATTGGCGCGCTGCTGCATGCCGCCGGAGAGCTCCCAGGGGACTTTCTTCCCCGCGCCGCCGAGGCCCACCGTCTCCAGCAGTGCCTCCGCCATCGCTTCATAATGCGCGCGACGGGATGTCAACTCATGCTTGTGCGGGGCGACGACTTCCAACGGCAGCATGATGTTGCGCAACGTTGTACGCCAGGGCATCAGCGTGGCGTTCTGGAACGCCATGCCCACCCCGGCAACCGGCTTGTGCACCTCCTGCCCGTGCACGAACACTGCGCCCGCATCGGGCAGCAGCAGGCCGGTGACCAGCTTCATCAGTGTCGATTTGCCGCAGCCGGACGGGCCGACAACGGCGACGAACTCGCCCGGGGCGATGTCCATCTCCAGACGGTCCACCGCGAGGGTCTGCTGCTCGGCCTCGCCATAGACCAGGCTCACTCCCCTCAGCGCGATATGGGTCTGCTCGAGGGTATTGGCTGTGTGATCCATCATATCCGTCGGTATCGCGGCAGGGTGGGCGAGGCAAGGATGGCGCGTAACGCTTACGGCGTCAGACGAAGCGACGCCGCCGGTGGAAGATAGGCGGCGGTCCAGATCGTCTCAGGGGCCGGCTTGGCCACGCCGATCGCCGAGGTCACCTGATCCAGCACCTGGCTGAGCCGCTCGGATGTGACATTGCTCATGCCGTTCTGCTTCACGGCCGGCGTGAGGATGGCAAGGTTCGTCGAAAATTCGAGCGACGCCGTCTCGGTCGCATCGTCCACCAGCGAGTTGTATTTTTTCAACGAGGCGATCGCCGCCTTCGGGTCGTTGATGGAGGCTTTCACCCCCGCCACCGCGCAGGCGACGAAGCTCTTCATTGCCTCAGGATGCGCGGCAGCCCAGGCTGGCTTGGTGATGATCGAATTGCCAAACAGCTTCACCCCATAATCGGCATAGCGCATCATCACCAATTCCTCGTCTTTCACGCCCAGTGCGCGGAGGCCGGTCAGTACCGTGAACATGTGTCCGGCCGCGGCGTCTGCCTGGCCCTGCACCAGCGAGGACTGGCGCAACGCCGGCGAGACGGAGATCCAAGTGATGCTCTCGGGATCGATGCCGTTTGCCTTGGCGAAGGCGGGGAACAGCACGCGGCTGGCCTCGCCCTGCGGGTCGGCGATGCGCTTGCCGATCAGGTCGGTTGGTTTGGAAATACCGTTCTTTTTCAGCGTGATCACCGAGGTCGGGGATTCGTCGGAGATCACGAGCGTGGTGATCAGTGTCTGATCGGGGTGCCGCGCGTCGAAATCCACCACGGTGGAGAAGTCGGATACGCCAACATCATAGGTGCCGGCGGCAACCTTGGCGACGGAATCGCCCGAGCCGAAACCGCGGTCAATCTTCACGTCCAGACCCGCCTTGCTGAAGCAGCCCTGCTCGGCGGCCAGCGTCCAGATCGATTGCGCACCCTCGAAAGCCCAGTCCATCACGAATTTGACCGGCGTCTGCGCCTGGGCACGACCGCCCATCAGGCCCAGCAAGGCGAACGCGACGACACCAGCACGCATGAAGACCCCCTCTGTTCCAGGTGCGCCATGTTCGGGCGCACCCTTCATTCCAGCAATATCCGTGCCTCCCTGCGGGATGCGCAGCGCCTGCTTGACGCGCCAGCGTGTGGCCGCAACAAGGCCCAATTCGCCCAAGATGGGGCGGTCCGGACGAGGGGGCATCATGCGGCAGGGCCTGGCGCGGTTGTGTGGAGCATCGCTGCTGTCGATCGCTGCGCTGTGGTCGGTCCCGGCGGGCGCGCAGGAGCGCAGCGTCAACATCTATAACTGGTCGGATTATATCGATCCCGCGCTCATCAAGACATTCGAGGCGCATACCGGCATCAAGGTGCGCTACGACGTGTATGACAGCCTGGAGACGCTGGAGGGCAAGCTGCTCGCCGGTCAGTCCGGCTACGATGTGGTGGTGCCAACCAACGAGCCGACATTTTCGCGCCTGGTGCGGGCCGGAGCGCTGGCAGCGTTCGATCCGGCGAAGATCCCGGCCCTGGCGG
>CAIVDX010000373.1 GCA_903904805.1 uncultured Rhodospirillales bacterium | reverse complement strand
TTCGACCCGCTGACCGGTGAGAAAACCGCCGAGCTCGGCGCCGTCACGCTTTACGCCAACTCGCACTATGTCACGCCGCGCCCCACGCTCACCCAGGCGATCGGCCACATCAAGGACGAGCTGCGCCGCCGGCTGGAGGAATTCACCGCCGCGGGCAAACCGCTGGAGGCCGAGCGGCTGCAACAACGCACCACATTCGACATCGAAATGATGGAAACCACCGGCTCCTGCAAGGGAATTGAGAACTACTCGCGCTATCTCTCCGGCCGCAACGCCGGCGAGCCACCGCCGACCCTGTTCGAATATCTGCCGGAGAACGCACTGCTGATCGTCGATGAAAGCCACGTCACGGTGCCGCAGATCGGCGGCATGGAGCGCGGCGACCATGCGCGCAAGGCGGTGCTGGCGGATTACGGCTTTCGGCTTCCCTCCTGTCTGGACAACCGCCCCCTCAAATTCGAGGAATGGGACAAGTACCGCCCGCAGACCACCTTCGTGTCGGCCACACCTGGCCCATGGGAAATGGAACGCACCGGCGGCAGCTTCGCCGAGCAGGTGATCCGTCCCACCGGCCTGGTCGATCCGCTCTATGAAATTCGCCCCGTCGAGCACCAGGTGGACGATCTGCTCGCCGAATGCCGCACCGTCGCGCAACAGGGCGGCCGCGCGCTCGTCACCGTGCTGACCAAGCGCATGGCCGAGGACCTGACCGACTACATGACCGAGAACGGCATCCGCGTGCGCTACCTGCACTCCGATGTCGACACGCTGGAGCGCATCGAGATCATTCGTGATTTAAGGCTTGGCGCCTTCGACGTGCTGATCGGCATCAACCTGCTGCGCGAGGGGCTCGACATCCCCGAATGCGCCCTGGTGGCGATCCTGGATGCCGACAAGGAGGGCTTCCTGCGCTCCACAACCTCGCTCATCCAGACCATCGGCCGCGCCGCGCGCAATGTGGATGGCCGGGTGGTGCTCTACGCCGACGTGATGACCAATTCGATGCGCCGCGCGCTGGAGGAAACCGACCGACGCCGCGCCAAACAGGTCGCCTGGAACGAGGCCAACGGCATCACCCCGCAATCCGTCCGCTCGAAGATCGGCGAGGCGCTGAACTCGGTCTACGAACAGGACTACGTGACCGTCGCCCCGGTGAAGGACAGCTCGCTCACCGACCTGGTGGGCAAGGACCTGGCCTCCTCGATCGCCGAACTCGAAAAACGCATGCGCGCCGCCGCCGCCGACCTGGAATTCGAGGAAGCCGCCCGCCTGCGCGACGAAATCAAACGCCTCGAAGCCCTCCAACTCGGCCTCGTCGCGCCACCACCCGGCCCCCGCGCCGTGCGCGACCGCACGCCCGAACCGCTGGGACCGGGCGGCGGCGGGTATGACCCGTCGAAGCGCCGTGGCGGGCCTCGGCGACGTAAGGGGCCGTAGCGCTAAGGGCGGAGCCCTTAGAACCCGAACCCTTGGAGTGTGCGGCAAGGCCGGTGGACCCGGTATGCCGCCATGCGCGGCAGCTTTGCCGCACGCGGGATAGCAGGGCCACCGGCCGTGCCGCACACTCCAAGTGCCAGAGGGTCTGGGGGGTCAAACCCCCCAGCGGGGTCCAGGGGCAGAGCCCCTGGCCTTGCAGCCACCCCTTGCGTTGCCATAGACCCCCACGACGCTTCGACAGGAACATACAATGCCCGCCATCACGCTTCCCGACGGTTCAGTGCGTGCGTTTGACGCGCCGGTGAGCGGGGCTGAGATCGCAGCCGCCATCGGGCCTGGCCTGGCGCGGGCGGCGTTGGCGATGAAGGTCGATGGCCAGATGATGGATCTGTCGCGGCAGATCGAGGCCGATGCCTCGGTGATGTTCATCACGCGACGGGACGATGCCGCCCTGGAGATGATCCGGCACGATGCCGCGCATGTGTTGGCCGAGGCGGTGCAGGCGCTCTATCCCGGCACGCAGGTGACGATCGGGCCGTCGATCGAGAACGGCTTTTATTATGATTTCGCGCGGAACGAGCCCTTCACGCCCGAGGAGTTTCCGGCGATCGAGGCGAAGATGAAGGAGATCATCGCCAAGGCCGCGCCGTTTCAGCGTGAGGTCTGGGATCGCGATGAGGCGATCGCATTTTTCGAGGCGAAGGGCGAGCGCTTCAAGGCGGAGCTCATCCGCGATCTGCCTGGCACCGAGACGATCACGCTCTATCGCCAGGGCGACTGGATCGATCTGTGCCGTGGGCCGCATATGCGCAGCACGGCCGATGTCGGGCCGGCGATCAAGCTGATGAAGGTGGCTGGTGCCTATTGGCGCGGCGATCATCGCAATCCGATGTTGAGCCGGATTTATGGCACCGCCTGGCGCGACCAGAAGGAGTTGGATGCCTATCTCCACATGCTGGAGGAGGCGGAGCGCCGCGATCACCGCCGCATCGGGCGCGAGATGGATCTGTTCCACATCCAGGAGGAGGCCACCGGCAGCGTGTTCTGGCACGCCAAGGGCTGGCATCTCTATCGCACGCTCGAGGATTATATGCGCCGCCGGCTGGACCGCGCCGGCTACCAGGAGGTCCGCACCCCGCAGCTCGTCGATCGCACGCTGTGGGAGAAATCCGGCCACTGGGAGAAGTTCCGCGAGCACATGTTCGTCGCCCGGGTGGAGGATGAGGACAAGACCCTCGCCCTGAAGCCGATGAACTGTCCCTGCCATGTG
>CAIVDX010000372.1 GCA_903904805.1 uncultured Rhodospirillales bacterium | reverse complement strand
GCGAAGCCGGCGGCGGTGGCGGCGTCGGCGGCGTTGCCGCCGGTGGCCCGCACCTGGCGGGCGACCAGAGCGGCGTTCGGCTCGTCGGCGGCGACGGCGCCGATGAAGCCGCCGATCAGCGCGGTGCCGGGCGGCGGCGGGGCGCCGAAGAGGAAGTCCTTCGCATCCTCGGTCGCCGAGCAGGCGGACAGGCCCAGCAGTGCGGCCGCCAGAACGGCGATGTCGAGCGCGCTGCGGCGCGAGGTCCGCGCGACAGGCTTCGCAAAATTATCGGGACGCACTGACGCGTATCCTCCGGACCATACGACGGCGCTGGCATTAAACCCAACCGCGCGGCGCGGCAACCAAGTGCTGCGGCTGGCAGAGCGGGGAGAAGCTGTCTTAGATTATCGGCAACGCTCATCAAGGAGGACGACATGCGGACATTCCGCCTGGTTGGCATCATGGCGCTGGTGGGGCTGCTCGGCGCCTGCGGGCAGATGGCCACGCAGATCGACGCGCAGAAGGCGGTGGATTCCGATGCGCCGGGGCCGTGGAACGGCACCTATGCCGGGGTGGCGATCAACCAGGACCCGGCGATTCCGGAGCAGGTCTGTCCACAGCAGATCCGGATGGAGAGTTTCCAGGTGGCCGGACGCTATGTGGTGTTCGGCGTCTATCGCGGCGAGATCGATCCGGACGGCAGGGTTCAGATTCAATATCAGAACAACTTCATCTGGGGCCAGTTCGGCGACGGCCTGTTCAATGGCGCGTTGCGGCTGAATGTGCGCTGCATCTACAGCGTTCGTCTCGCCAAGCAGTGACGATCCGCGCGGCGAGGCGCAGGCGGGGGGTTCGCGCCGGGCGTGGCTGCGCTATCTAAAGGCCAGCATCGAAAGGGTTCGACCATGCGCCGCCTGTCACGCCTCGCCTGCCTCGCCGCCGTGCTGATCCCCGCTGCGCTGATCGTCGCCATGCCCGACGGCGCGCGCGCCCAGAGTACGGGCTTCAGCGAGGCGCAGCGGGCGGAGATCGTGGCGATCCTGCGCCAGGCGCTGACCTCCGACCCGACGATCCTGCGCGATGCGGTGGCCACGCTGCGCGCCTCGGAAGAGCAGACCCAGGCGGACGCGGCGAAGGGGGCGATCGGCAAGGAGCGCGCCGCACTGCTCGACAATCCGGCCGACCCGACCGAGGGGGCCGCGCGTGGCGATATGTCGCTGGTGGTGTTCTATGATCCGCGCTGCCCCTATTGCCGGCGCATGGAGCCGACGCTGGCGGCGTTGATGGCCGCCGATCCGAAGCTGCGCATCGTGTTCAAGGACATTCCGATCCTGGGTCCGGCCAGCAAGCTGGAAAGCCGCGCGCTGCTCGCCGCGCAGAAGCAGGGCGGCTATTCGAAGCTGCGGGCGGCGCTGATGAAGGCGCGGCCGGATGCCGACGATGCGCTGATCCGCGCCGAGGCGCAGCGGGTGGGGCTGAATGTCGATCGGCTGTTCGCCGACATGAAGGACCCGGCGATCGAGGCGCGGCTGGCGGCGAATATCGAGCTCGCACGGCGGCTGGGCATCCAGGGCACGCCGGCGATGGTGGCGGGCAATGAGATGATCGACGGCGCGGTGGAGCTGCCGGAGCTGGTGGCGGCGATCGCCAAGGCGCGCCGCGGGTGAGCGCGCCATCGGGGCATGCGCCGGTGGAGAGGATGGTGATGGGCCGGATTCTGTCGATCCAGGTCGGGCGCGTGGCCGCGCTGGGGCCGAATGGCGGTCGCAGCGCGTTCATCAAGACGCCGGTGAGCGGGCCGGTCGCGGTGCATCGCCTGGGTGTGGAGGGCGACATGCAGGCGAATCTGAAGGTGCATGGCGGGCCGGACAAGGCGGTGTATCTCTATCCGTTCGAGCGTTATGCGCTGTGGCAGGAGCGGTTTCCGCTGCTGGCGCCAATGTTCGCGCCGGGCGGGCTGGGCGAGAACGTGACCACCACCGGGATCGACGAGGAGAGCGTCTATCTGGGCGACATCCTCGCCATGGGCAGCGCGCGGCTGCAGGTGAGCGAGCCGCGCATTCCGTGCGGCAAGATCACGCAGCGCTTCGGCGACAGCCGGATCGGCCCGCTGATGCGCGACAGCGGCTGGCGCGGCTTTTATTGCCGGGTGCTCACCGAAGGCACGATCGCGGCGGGCGAGGCGATCACGCTGGAGGCGCGGCCGCAGCCGGGGATGCTGATCGCCGATGTTCAGCGCGGGCGGGGCGCGGCCACGCTGTAGCGTCTATTGCAGCGGCACCTTGAGGTTCAGGCCGGGCGTGAACTGGTTGCGCAGGGGCTGCTCGAGTGGCGTGCGGGTGGTGCGGGGCGCGGTGGGATCGGTGGTGAAGCGGTCGCGCGGATAGAGGCTGGGCGAGAGGGAGATGCCGTCCTCGGATGGGGCGCTGGGGGGCGCGATGTCGCGGTTGGGCATCGGTGCCAGCGGATCAGGGCGCTGGGTGGTTTTGATCGACATGTCCGACGGCAGGGTCTGCGGCACGGGCGCGGGGGCGGCGCCGATCAGGATGGGGGCGATGAGCATGGTGGCGCGCAGGGATGCGCCAGGGAGGCGGCGGAGGGACTGGCTCTGGCTCACGGCAGGCGATGTTCACCGCGCGGGTCTTCCGCCGGGTTGACGGCCGGGGCGCCGAGCGGGCCGGTGGGGTTGGCGTGCCAGGCATTGAGCACCCAACGCACGGTGGGGAAGGCGAGCTCGGCCCAGGGGATCTCGTCCCAGGCGAACAGGGCGGTTTCCAGCGTTTCATCGCCGGCATCGTGCAGGGTGATCGCGGCGGGGTCGGCGAAGCGGGCGCGGTGGAAGAGCTGGACCTGGCCGATGCGGGAGATGCTGAAGCAGGCGAGCAGGCCCTCGATGACGATGTCGGCACAGGCTTCCTCGCGCGCCTCGCGGATCGCCCCTTCGGCGACGGTTTCGCCGAGTTCCATGTAGCCGGCCGGGATGGTCCATTTGCCGTGGGGGGGATGGATGGCGCGGCGGCAGAGCAGGACGCGGCCGTCGATGGCGACGACGCTGCCGGTGACGATCTTGGGGTTCTCGTAGGCGATGTGGCCGCAATCGGCGCAGACCAGGCGCTCATGCGTGTCGCCGGCGGGGGTGCGGCGGGTGAAATTGGGGGATGGCTCGCTCATCGGGCTTAACTGGCCCCACAGCGAGGCGGCATCAAGGCAGGCGGCGGACGATGGGGATCAGACCACCCGGTCGAGCAAGGCGCCGCGGGGGAGGTTGGTGGGGGGTGGCACCTGGGGCGAGACACCCGGCACCGGGGTGGGAGCGGCGCGGGAGGGGGCGGCCCCCTGCCCCGGCACTGCCTGGGCCAGGCGCTGCACGCCATCCGGCCCGCGCGCGATGGCGCTGGCGGAGAAGGCCTGCAGGGACTGGACCGAGAGCATGAGCGGGAGTTTGCGGCGCATCTGGTTGCCAAATGGTTAATGGCCATCAGATACGCCGTCTCAGCTGGTTAACGCAATCTTAATTTTCGTGGTTTGTCGCTTTTTTGGCTACACCGCCAGGGCGGCGACGCCGGGCAGGGTCTTGCCTTCCATCCATTCCAGGAAGGCGCCGCCGGCCGAGGAGACGTAGGTCATCTGGTCCGACACGCCGGCGAGACGCAGCGCCGAGACAGTGTCGCCACCGCCGGCCACGCTGATCAGCCTGCCCGCGGCCGTTGCCTTGGCGACCGCCTCGGCCACCGCGTTGGTGGCGGCGTTGAAGGGCGGGATCTCGAAGGCGCCGAACGGGCCGTTCCAGACCAGGGTTTTGAGACCGGCGAGGCGTTCGATGAACAGCGCCACGCTGGCGGGGCCGACATCGAGGGCCATCTTGTCGGCGGGGATCGCATCGATCGCGACGATTTCGGTGGGTGTGTTGGCCTTGAACTCGCTGGCCATCACCACGTCGATCGGCAGCATGATCTCGCAGCCGGCGGCCTTGGCGTCGGCTGCCATGGCCCGCGCGGTGTCGTGCATGTCGGCCTCCTGCAGGGATTTGCCGACGGCGTGGCCTTGGGCGGCGAGGAAGGTGTTGGCCATCGCGCCGACGATCACCAGCAGATCGACCTTTTTGGACAGGTTGCCGATCAGTTCGAGCTTGGTGGACACTTTCGAGCCGCCGACGATGGCGGCGACCGGGCGGGCGGGGTTGCCCAGCGCGGCGTCGAGTGCTTCCAGCTCGGCCTGCATCAGCCGGCCGGCATAGGCGGGCAGCAGATGGGCCACGCCCTCGGTGGAGGCATGCGCGCGGTGGGCGGCCGAGAAGGCATCGTTGACGAAGATGTCGGCGAGTTTGGCAAGCGATGCGGACATTGCCGGATCGTTCTTTTCCTCGCCGGCGTGAAAGCGGGTGTTCTCCAGCACCAGCACATGGCCGGGCTGCAGGGCGGCCACCGCGGCTTCGGCCGCCGGGCCGATGCAGTCAGCGGCGAAGGCGCAGGGTGTGCCGAGAATGCCGGCGAGCGCGGCGGCGATGGGCGCGAGCGACATCTCGGGCACGACCTTGCCCTTCGGCCGGTCGAAATGGCTGCACACGATCACCTTCGCGCCGGCTTTCGCCAGCTCGATGATGGTCGGGCACAGCCGCTCCAGACGGGTCGGGTCGGAGATTTTGCCGTCCCGCACAGGGACAT
>CAIVDX010000371.1 GCA_903904805.1 uncultured Rhodospirillales bacterium | reverse complement strand
GCGCCAATGGCGGCGGCTATTACCATTATTCCTATTCGGTGGTGCGCGGCTGCGACCGTGTGGTGCCGGTGGATATCTACGTGCCGGGCTGCCCGCCGACGGCCGAAGCCTTGGTGTATGGCATCATGCAACTGCAGAAGAAGATCCGTCGGACCGGGACCATTCTCCGTGGCTGACGTGCAGAGTCTGGCCGAGCTGGCCGCCACGCTGCCGGGGGTGCTCTCCGCCGAGGTGGCGCTGGGGGAGCTGGTGATTTCGGCCGAGCGCGAGGCGGCGTTGGGGCTGCTGACGACGCTGCGCGATGATGCGCGCTTCGCCTGCGAGCAGCTGATGGATGTGTGCGGGGTGGATTGGCCCGAGCGCGCCGAGCGGTTCGAGGTGGTCTATAATCTGCTGTCGGTGTCGGGCAATCATCGGGTGCGGGTGGTGATTTCCACCGACGAGGCCACACCTGTGGCCAGCGTGCATGGCATCTGGCCGGTGGCGACCTGGTGGGAGCGCGAGTGCTGGGATCTGTATGGCATCGGCTTCACCGGCCAGCCGGATCTGCGGCGCATCCTGACGGATTATGGCTTTGAGGGGCATCCGCTGCGCAAGGACTTTCCGCTCACCGGCTATGTCGAGGTGCGCTATGACGAGGAGCGCAAATCGGTGGTGTATGAGCCGGTGAAGCTGACGCAGGATTTCCGCAATTTCGATTTCCTCTCGCCGTGGGAGGCGATGACCAGCCTGCCGGGTGACGAGAAGGCGGGGCAGGGTTGACCGACATGAGCGAAATCGACGCACCGGTCACCAAGAAGCTTGAGATCGACAGCCATTCGATCAATTTCGGCCCGCAGCATCCGGCCGCGCACGGCGTGCTGCGCCTGGTGCTGGAGATGGATGGCGAGATGGTGGAGCGGGCCGATCCGCATATCGGGCTGCTGCATCGCGGCACCGAGAAGCTGATCGAATACAAGACCTATATCCAGGCGCTGCCCTATTTCGACCGGCTCGATTATGTCTCGCCGATGTGCGAGGAGCACAGCTTTGTTCTGGCGACGGAAAAGCTTCTGGGCATCGCCCCTCCTGAGCGGGCGATGTGGATCCGCACGTTGTTCGCCGAGATCACACGCGTTCTGAACCATCTGCTCAATGTGACGACCTATGCGCTGGATTGCGGGGCGATCACGCCGAGCCTGTGGGGGTTCGAGGAGCGCGAAAAGCTGATGGAGTTCTACGAGGCGGTCTCTGGCGCGCGGCTGCATGCGAATTATTATCGCGTGGGCGGTGTGAAGGCGGATCTGCCGGCCGGGCTCGCAGACCGCATTGCCGAGTGGGCCGAGACATTCCCGAAATTCATCGATGAGTTGGAAACGCTGCTGACGGGCAACCGGATCTGGAAGCAGCGCACCGTCGATATTGGGGTGATGAGTGCCGAGCAGGCGTTGGCATGGGGCTTCACGGGGCCGTGCCTGCGCGCGTCGGGTGTTGCGTGGGATCTGCGGCGGTCGCAGCCTTATGAGAAATACGCTGAGCTGGACTTCGAAGTTCCGGTTGGACGCAATGGCGACTGCTATGATCGCTATCTCGTGCGGATGGCCGAGATGCGGCAGAGCGTGAGCCTGATCAAGCAGTGTTTGGCGAAGATGCCGGCGGGGCCTGTGAAGATCGATGATCGCAAATTCACCTCACCCAAGCGCGGCGAGATGAAGCGCTCGATGGAAGCGCTGATCCATCATTTCAAGCTCTACACCGAGGGCTTTCATGTGCCCGCGGGGGCGACCTACACGGCGACGGAAAGCCCGAAGGGTGAGTTCGGCGTGTATCTGGTGGCTGATGGCACCAACAAGCCTTATCGTTGCAAGATCCGCGCGACGGGATTCGCCTTCCTTCAGGCGCTGGAAGTGATGAGCAAGCGCCACATGCTGGCCGACACGGTGGCGATCATCGGATCGCTGGATATCGTGTTTGGCGAGATCGACAGGTAATCGACATGACCGACGCGCCGAGCCATTTCAGTTTCGATGAGGAGAGCGAGGGCAGTATTGCCATGTTCCTCGCCAAATATCCCGCCGGCAAGCAGGCCAGTGCGGTTCTGCCGTTGCTGGATCTGGCACAACGCCAGATGGGCCGCACCACGGGCAGTGCCTGGGTGCCGGTGGCGGCGATGGATGAGATCGCGCGGCGGCTCGATATGGCGCCGATCCGCGTCTATGAGGTGGCCACGTTCTATCTGATGTTCAATACGAAGCCGATTGGAAAATATCATCTGCAGCTGTGCACCACCACGCCGTGCTGGCTGCGGGGTTCGGACGATGTGGTGGCGGCCTGTCGCAAGCATACCGGCATCCAGGGCTGGGGCGAGACCAGCGCGGATGGGATGTTCACCATGACCGAGGTGGAATGCGTGGGCGCCTGCACCAACGCGCCGGTGCTGCAGGTTGATGATGATTTCTACGAGGATATGGATGCGGCCAGCACCGAGGCGCTGCTGTCCGCGCTCAGACGGGGCGAGAAGCCGCCGTGCGGGCCGATGAATGGGCGGATCAATTCCGCGCCGCTTGGCGGGCCCACCACGCTGACCGAAATCGAGGGCTGAGAGATGCTGAGCGACAAGGACCGCATCTTCACCAACCTCTACGGGCTGCATGACCCGTATCTGGCCGGCGCGCGCAAGCGCGGCGATTGGGATGGCACCGCGGCGTTGCTCGCGCGTGGGCGCGAGGCGCTGGTGGAGGAGGTGAAGGCCTCCGGGCTGCGTGGGCGCGGCGGCGCGGGTTTCCCGACCGGTGTGAAATGGTCGTTCATGCCCAAGCAGTCTGATGGGCGGCCGAGTTATCTGGTGGTCAATGCCGACGAAAGTGAGCCTGGCACCTGCAAGGATCGCGAGATCATCCGCCATGATCCGCACAAGCTGGTGGAAGGCTGTCTGATCGCATCGTTCGCGATGGGGGCGCATGCCTGCTACATCTATATTCGTGGCGAGTTCTACAATGAGGCCGTGACACTCCAGCGCGCGATCGACGAGGCGTATGACGCCGGGTTGATTGGCAAGAATGCGTGCGGGTCCGGTTTCGATTTCGATCTGTATCTGCATCGTGGTGCCGGTGCGTATATTTGCGGCGAAGAGACCGCCTTGATTGAGAGCCTTGAGGGCAAGAAGGGCATGCCGCGGCTGAAGCCGCCCTTCCCCGCGGCCGTTGGGTTGTATGGCTGCCCGACCACGGTGAACAATGTGGAGAGCATCGCGGTGGTGCCGACCATTCTGCGGCGTGGCGCGCCATGGTTCGCGGCGCTGGGTCGGCCGAAGAATTCCGGAACCAAACTGTTCTGCATCTCGGGCCATGTGAACAGGCCCTGCAATGTGGAAGAGGAGATGGGCATTCCGCTGCGCGAATTGCTGGAAAAACATTGCGGTGGTGTGCGCGGCGGCTGGGACAATCTGCTGGCGGTCATCCCTGGCGGCTCGTCGGTGCCGATGCTGCCGAAGGAGATCTGCGACACGGTGCTGATGGATTTCGATTCGTTGCGCGAGGTGCGCTCGGGCCTGGGCACCGCCGCTGTTATCGTGATGGACAAATCCACTGATCTGATCAAGGCGATCGCGCGGCTGTCGCAATTCTACAAGCATGAGAGCTGTGGCCAGTGCACGCCCTGCCGTGAGGGCACGGGCTGGATGATGCGGGTGATGAACCGCATGGTGCAGGGGCGTGCGGAGCTGAGCGAGATCGATACGCTGGAGCAGGTGACGCGGCAGATCGAGGGCCACACGATCTGTGCGCTCGGCGATGCGGCGGCCTGGCCGATCCAGGGGCTGATCCGGCATTTCCGCCCGGTGATCGAGGAGCGCATCATCAGCTATCGCAGCGCGCATTCATCCGGGCTGGCGCCCCGGCTTGCAGCGGAGTAGGGCGCATGGCGAAGCTGACCATCGATGGGGTTGAGGTCGAGGTTCCCAACGGCTCTGCGCTGATCCAGGCCTGTGAGTTGGCCGGTGCGGAGATTCCGCGCTTTTGCTATCACGAGCGGCTGTCGATCGCCGGCAATTGCCGGATGTGCCTTGTTGAGGTCGAGAAGGTTCCGAAGCCGGTGGCGAGCTGCGCCTATCCGGTGGCGGATGGCATGGTGGTGAAGACCGACAGCGAAATGGTCCGCAAGGGCCGTCGCGGCGTGATGGAATTTCTGCTGATCAATCATCCGCTGGATTGCCCGATCTGCGATCAGGGTGGGGAGTGCGATCTGCAGGACCAGGCGGTGGCGTTTGGCGGCAGCGATTCGCGCTATGACGAGAACAAGCGTGCCGTCTCCGACAAGGATTTCGGGCCGCTGGTGAAGACGGTGATGACGCGCTGCAT
>CAIVDX010000370.1 GCA_903904805.1 uncultured Rhodospirillales bacterium | reverse complement strand
TGTCGGCGGCTTCGGCGCGGCGGGCGGGGCGGGCGGCGCGGGCGGCAACGGCGTTGCGCTGATCACCGGCAACACGCTGAGCACCTACGGGTCGATCAATATCACCGGCAACGCCACCGGCTCGCAGGGCGGTCTGGGCGCGATGGCCGGAACCGGCGCGCCGGGGGTCATCCTGGGCTTTACCATCGTGTCCGCCAACGGCCTCAGCGGCGTCGGCGGTGCCGGTGGCAATGCCTCGGTGGTGATCGACAACAACAATGCAGCACTCTACGACGGCGGGGCCAGCAACCTCAGCATCACCGCGAGCGCCCTGTCCTACGGCGCCGCGCTGGGTGGCGCGGACCCGACGACCGGCAGCCTGTTCGCCGGTGCCATTGGAGCACCGGGCGCGGTGGGGACCGAGAGCCTCGAGCTGAAGAACAATGTGTTCAGCCTGAACGCCGCGTTCGTCGGCCAGAACGATACGATAACGCTCAATCTCAGCCTGACCGAAGGCGCGACCAGCTATGCCATCGGGCATGAATATGCCGGGTCCATCGATCTCAATGGAGCCGCCGGCGGCAACCTGACCTTCGTCGGCAACCAGTTCCAGGGCTCCGGCAACAGCACGCTGAACCTGCTGCTGGGCGGCACCGGCGGCGCGGTGGTGGACACCGCGACCAACACCCTCTCCATCGCCGGCTCGGTGGGCAACAGCATCACCAACTTCACCACCTTCGACCTGGCGAAGAACACCACCTTCATCGCCGGCAGCGGCAATTACGTGGTGAACGTCAACACCGACCCCGACACGCTGGTGTTCACGCCCGGCTCGGGCAACGTGACGCTGAACAACGCCACCACCGCCGACCTGGTCCTGAATTTCCAGGGCTTCGCAGGGCTGACGGCCGCCCAGGTGCAGGCGGATGCCACGCTGGTCGGTGGCAACACCACCATCACCCTGCCCGGCGGCCACACCATCTCGCTGCCCGGCTTCGCCACGCCGCTGCCCACCAGCAGCATCACCCTCGGCGCGCCGGCCTGCTACGCCGCCGGCACCGCGATCGCCACCGCATCGGGCGACGTGGCGGTGGAGCATCTGGCGGTTGGCGATCGCATCCTCACCCATCAGGGCGAGGCGATGGCGCTGCGCTGGCTGGGCCATCGCCATGTCGATTGCCGCCAGCACCCCGACCCGCTGAGTGTGCTGCTGGTCCGGGTGGCCGCGCATGCCTTCGGCGAGGGCCTGCCGGCGCGCGACCTGGTGCTCTCACCCGACCACGCGATCTTCGCCGAGGGGGTGCTGATCCCGATCCGCCATCTGCTCAACGGCACCAGCGTGGCGCGGCTGATGGTGGAGAGCGTGACCTATTATCATGTCGAGCTGGACCATCACGCGGTGATCCTCGCCGAGGGCCTGCCGGCGGAGAGCTATCTGGACACCGGCAACCGCGCCAGCTTCGCCAACGGCGCCGACACGGTGGCATTGCACCCGAGCTGGGCGCCGGGTGCGCTGGTGTGGGAAGCACGGGGTGCCGCGCCGCTCTGTGTCAGCGGCCCGGTACTCGAGCGCCTGCGTGAGCGACTCCATGAGCGCGTGCTGACGCGGGTGGACCAGCAGACGGGGGCG
Source organism: uncultured Rhodospirillales bacterium (assembly GCA_903904805.1). Taxonomy (GTDB): domain Bacteria; phylum Pseudomonadota; class Alphaproteobacteria; order Acetobacterales; family Acetobacteraceae; genus CAIVDX01. The sequence goes on along the minus strand of CAIVDX010000370.1, from coordinate 1,702 downwards.
GCCCAGCTGACGCGGGCGGCCTAACGCACCAGGGCCAATGCGGCGTCGATCTCGCGCAGTGCGGCCTGCTTGTCGCCCGCGCCGAGCGCCGCCCGCGCCCTGCTGATGTCGAGCACCAGCGGATTGCTGCTCGGCTCCTCGGTGCGCCGCATATCCACGCCGCGATCCAGCGCGCGGGTCTGCGCCCGCTCCAGCGCCTCCTGCGCCTCGCCGGTCCGGCCGGTCGCGATCGCCGCGCGGGCATTCTGCAGATAGCGCGTCGGGGTCGAATCCTCGCCCACCGTGGGGGTCGGCAGCGGCGGCGCGAACGGCATTCTGGTGTTGGCCTCGGACGTGTTCGCCGGGGTTTTTGACACCGGCAGCATCCGTTCCGGACCGCCATCGATGCTGGATTGCGCGCAGGCGGGGCCGCCCAGCAGGCCACAGGCCAGCACGAGATGAATCGTTTTCATGTTGCCTCGATCGCGTCAACGCGGTTGGGATAAAACGCCAGATGGCCGGCGATGGCCGACATCCAGTGATAGGGTGTCTCGTAGCTCCACACGGCATTCTCCGCGGTGCGGTCGCCTGAAGTGACACTGTAATACGACGCCACGCCCTTGTAGGGGCAGGTGGAGCTGTTGTTGGTGCGGGTCATCAGATCCATCCGCGCATCCTCGCGCGGGATGTAGAACACCGGCGGCATCGTGGTCTCCTGCAGCACCAGCGCGCGATCGCTTTCGGCGACGATCTGGCCGCCAATGCGCACCACCACGTGGCGGCCGGAGGGCGTGACGGTGATCGGGTGATCGGGTCCTGGTTCGCGCATCCGGCGTCCTCCTGATTTGGATCAACGACATCTGGTCAGCCCCGGCCGTTCAATCAAGCAGGTAGGAATACCCCCTACAAAGCGGGCCCTCGGGCTCCCATGTCGATGGCACAGGTAGGTCTGGATCGCCGCGAACGGGGTCCAGCAATGCCGTCGCCTTTGAAAGGGACACAGAATGGATATCGAAAAGTTCACCGAGCGCGCCCAGGGCTTCCTGCAGGCCGCATCCACCATCGCGATCCGCGAATTTCACCAGCGCATCGGGCCGGAGCATCTGCTCAAGGCGCTGCTCGATGATGACGAAGGTGCCGCCGCCGGGCTGATCCGCGCGGCCAGTGGCGACCCCGCCGCGGCGTTGCGCGCCGTCGAGGCTGAACTCGCCAAGGTGCCGAAGGTGCAGGGCGGTGGCGCCGGCCAGCCGCAGATCACGCCCGATCTGGTGCGTGTGCTCGATGCCGCGCAAACGGCAGCGACCAAGGAGGGCGACAGCTTCGTCGCGCAGGACCGGCTGCTGGTCGCTCTTGCCGCCAGTGACGGCCCGGCCGCGCGCGCGCTGAAGGAGGCGGGTGCCACCGCGCAGGCGCTGAACACCGCCGTCGCCGCCATCCGCAAGGGCCGCAAGGTGGACAGCCGCAACGCCGAGGCCGGTTTCGAATCGCTCAAGAAATTCTCGCGCGACATGACCGCGCTGGCGCGCGAGGGCAAGCTCGATCCGGTGATCGGCCGTGACGAGGAAATCCGCCGCGCCATCCAGGTGCTGGCCCGCCGCACCAAGAACAACCCGGTGCTGATCGGCGAGCCCGGCGTGGGCAAGACCGCCATCGTCGAGGGCCTCGCCTTGCGCATCGTCAACGGCGACGTGCCCGAGGCGCTGCGTGACAAGAGGCTGCTCAC
>CAIVDX010000369.1 GCA_903904805.1 uncultured Rhodospirillales bacterium | reverse complement strand
GCGCCAATTGCGGCAGGCGGCGAAAATCCGCATTTCCATTGATGGCCGCGTGCGCCTGACCGAACTGATCTGCGACGGCGTGCTGGTGTCCACGCCGGCAGGCTCGACCGCCTATAATCTGTCCGCGCACGGCCCGATTGTACCGCTGTCGGCCAACTTGCTGCCACTGACCCCCATCAGCGCCTTCCGCCCTCGCCGCTGGCGCGGCGCGTTGCTGCCCGCCACGGCGGAAGTGCTGTTCGAAATTCTGGAGCCAGAGAAGCGCCCGGTGGCGGCGGTGGCCGATTTTACCGAAGTGCGCGACGTGATGTCGGTGGCAGTCAGCGAGGACCGCACGATTGCGGTGCGGGTGCTGTTCGACCCGGATCAGGGGCTGTCGGAGCGGATTATCGCGGAGCAGTTCACGGTCTGAGACAGGCCGTCAGGCGGCTTCGGCTTCGGCCTGCGGGTAGAGTTCCCCGCGAATTTGCGTCACCGAATCGGCCAGCGCATCCACCAGGCCAGCCAGTGTCTCGCCATCCAGCGCCGCAATGGGCAGCCGTGCCCACAGGATCAGCCCGCCGCCCTCATCCATGCCGATCTGAAACGGCGTGATGGCAGACTGCATGGTGTTCTGGCCCAGCAGATACGCCACGGTGGCATAATCCGGCTGTGGCGGGAGCGGGCAGACCGGCAGCACCACCAGCAGGGTTGCATCATCGCCGCCGTACAGCAGCACCGTCACATCTGCACCGATGGTGAGTTGAAAGCCGCCATTGTCATCAGCTTGCAGTTCGCCAGACCCTGTGGCGGAGGCCAGATCGGCGATCAGGGCGCGCGTCTTGGTCAGGGGCACGGCAGTCTCCTATGTCGCGTTCGCCGGATGCTGGGCCGGCCGGTCATTTCAGCAGGTAGGGCACCAGTTCGGCGGCAAATTTGTGCTTCTCGCCACGGCCCACCTTGGCGTTGTTGAACGTGTCGATGGCCAGTTGCAGCGCTTGATTGACATCGTCTTTCGATTCAGCGCCGCGCAACCGGCCGTCCACCTGCAGCAGCAATGCGGCCTCGGCCCTGGTGTTCTGTTCGGTCATGCGCGGATAGATGATCTCGCGCAGCGCATTCAGCGCGTGGGCTCTGGCATCGAACACCTCGGCCACAGCCACCCCGGCCTGCAGCACTTCCGGCGCATCAGCGGTGTCGCTGTGCAGCGCCTTCAGAAAATCGTCCAGATCGCCGTTGCGGCTGAGTTCCCGCGCGACGAAGCCCACGCGGTCCACGTCGCCTTCGGTCAGACCGTCCAGTTCCTGCAACAGGCGAAGGCCAACGCCGTGCTTGCCTGCCTGCGCCCCGTCCGGCGCGGATGATGTTTGCAGTGCCTGCAGGTCGGCGATCAGACCAAGTGCCGCATTGCGAAACGCCTGTTCCTGCCTGGCACCTTCGAAATTCGCTGCTGCGAGGCCATCCAGATCGCCTGCGCTGATACAGTTGAGCATCTGCCGCGCCGAGGCAAACTCGCTCGTCTTGGGTTCCTGACGCTTTTGCATGTGCTTTTCGGTGGCATCGAACGTCATTTGCTGCAAGACCAGCTTGGACTTGTCTGAGATATTGAAGTTGATCGTGCCACCCAGCAGTGATGAGAAGTCCTTCTCTTTCTTGGTGCCGTACCAGTTGCGCTTCTGTTTGCCGTCAGCACCGATGACTTTGAACTTCAGCGGCACGACCACAATGTCCTCCGGCGCGTCGGCCAGCAGGCGTGCCCTTGCATATTCGGCGGCGGCGTGTGGGGCACCGACCAATTTCTTGTCCACAAAGCCGCTCTGGCCGGGCTTGGGCGTGCCCGACAGCAAATCCTCGTCCTCCTCCTCGTCGGGCGACTGGAACGTGTAGGTGAGGCTGCCTGACGGCTTCATCGGATCAACGTCGCGTTTGGACTGGACGGTCTGCGACGAGGGCGCGTTGTTCATCACACCGCCATCGATGAACTCGCCCCAGATGCCGCCTTCGAGTTCGATCTCCACCGGTTTGAACACCGGCGGCAGCGCCGCCGACGCCTGACAGGCTTTGGCCACTTCCATGTTCGGCTGCGTATCGGCGTTGAACATCGCAGCCTGCGGTTTGCCCCTGGTAATAGGCGGATGCGCCGGCACCGCTTCGCCCGGTTGCAGCAGATCTGCCGCCCCCTGCGCCGGGGTAGCGCTGTCACCCATCAGCGTGGCGGAGATTTCCACTTCCTTGATTTCGGGGAACAGCTTGTGAAGCGTCCGCAGGTCGCTGAACGTCACGCCCTGTTCGGCCTTGCTGATTTTTTGCTGGATGCGCTTGACCTCGCGCAGCAACGCGATGGGCGGCCCGATTGCACCGGGCCCCTGCGATGGACCGGCGGGGATTGCGCCATCGTCCGATTCCGACTGGCCCTCGTCTGCTTCGTCTTCGTCCAGCATCGCCCGGATTTCG
>CAIVDX010000368.1 GCA_903904805.1 uncultured Rhodospirillales bacterium | reverse complement strand
GGCGAGGATGGCGGCGAGGAACTGCGCGCTCGCCTGCAGGCTGGCATAGAGGCCTTCGCGACCGCGTGGGGCAAGCTCGAGCAGAAAGGCGCTGCCGCCGCCGAACTCGCCGGCCGCGGCGAAGCCCTGCACCAGCCGACCCAGCACGATGATGGCCGGCGCCAGAAGGCCGATAACCTCATAGGTGGGGGCGAGGGCGATCAGCGCTGTGCCGGTGGTCATCGCGCCCATGCCCCAGGCCAGCGCCTCACTGCGCCCGACGCGATCGGCCACCACGCCCAGCACCAGCCCGCCCAGAGGGCGGGCGACGAACCCGACGCCGAGGGTCGCCACCGTCAGCAGCATGGCGGTGGACCCGCCGCCGGGGAAGAACAGCTTGGCGATCACCGGCGCCATGAAGGCGTAGATGATCAGGTCGTACCATTCCAGTGCGATGCCGAGCACCGCGGCGCCGACATCGCGCCTGCGGGTCCTGGTCCGCAGCGGCGGCTGGATCACGATGTTTGTCATAAATGTTGCTATATGACAGCAGTGACAATTCGTGATGAAGTTCCGACAATTTCCGACATATCACGACGGCGTGTACAAATGCGTGGAATCGGCTTCGGCCATTTCGGCTTTGGCCGCCCCATCACTTGCGTGGATCGGGCGATGCCGCGTCGGCGCGGCCAGGTGTCAGTCCCAGCGCTGCGGTGCGGCCTGGCGCAGGAACGCCACCAGTTCGGCGCAATCCTGCCCGCCCAACCCGGCCGAGACGGCGGCTGACAGGCTGGCGGCGGTGGTGATGGCCACCGGGGTGGGCACCCCGGCGGCGGCGGCGGTGGCCGCCACCGAGAACAGATCCTTGCGCAGGGTGCGCAGATCCAGCGTCATCGGGCTGTCCTGTCCCAGCAAGGCTGGCTTCTTGAACTGGAACCAGGGGGTGGCGTTGATCGAGCCGCCGATCACCTCGATCAGCTGCTCCAGCGCCAGGCCCTGGCTTTCGCCCAGCATCAGGCTCTCCGCAAGGATCTGCAGGTAGCTGCCCATCATGTTGTTGATGACGAGCTTCATCACCGCGCCGGACCCGGTGGGACCGACATGGGTGAGCCTGGCGGTGAGGTGATCGAGCAGCGCCCGCGCGCGGGCCACCGCCGCATCGTCGCCACCGACCAGCGCGTGCAACTTGCCGTCGCGCGCGGTGGGCACCGAGCCGAGCACCGGGCTGTCCAGATAGACCGCGCCCAGACTGGCGGCGTGGGCGGCGAGTTCGCGGATGGTGGCCGGCTGCAGGGTGCTCATCTCGATGAACAGCTTCCCGCTGACATCCATGCCATCATAGCCGCCCGGCCCGTGCCATAGCCCGCGCGCACCGCCATCCTCGGTGATGATGGATATGATCACCTCGCTGGCTGCCGCGACCTCGGCCGGTGAGCCGGCGCGGGTGATCACGTTCGGGCCCTTGGTTGGGGCGATGTCCCAGCCGGTGACGGCGATGCCGACCTCGTGCAGCCGTTCGGCGATGGCGTGGCCCATGCGGCCTAGGCCGATCAAACCTGCTTTCATGGTTTCCTCCCTTTGATTTGGCGGGAGGATAGCAAGGCAGAGCAAGGAAGGAAGGGTGTTCTTTTTTGAAAAAAGAACCAAAAAACTTTGGGATTTCGGAGCTTTTGACCGTGGGAACTGGGTGCTGGCTCCTAGGCGGCTTTGACGTCGAGGACGAAGCGTTGGACGACGCCGGCCAGGCCGCTGGCCTGGCCGCCCACCGCGTCGGCGGCCTGCAGGACCGCATCGGCGGCGTGGCCGGTTTCGCCGGCGGCGCGACGCACCCTGATGATCCGGTCGGCGACCAGCTGGGTGCCGCCGGCGGCCTCCTGCACCGATCGTGCGATCTCGCTGGTGGCGGCCCCCTGCTGCTCCACCGCGGCGGCGATCGAGGCGCCGATCTGCGACAGCTCGGTGATGGTGCGCGAAATGCCGCCGATCGCCGACACCGCCTCGTGCGTGGCGGCCTGGATCGCGCCGATCTGGCTACCGATCTCCTCGGTTGCGCGTGCGGTCTGGCTGGCCAGTGATTTGACCTCGCTGGCCACCACCGCGAAGCCCTTGCCGGCATCGCCGGCGCGGGCGGCCTCGATGGTGGCGTTCAGCGCCAGCAGGTTGGTCTGACCGGCGATCGAGTTGATCAACTGCACCACCTCGCCGATCGCCTGGGCGGTTTCGGCGAGGCG
>CAIVDX010000367.1 GCA_903904805.1 uncultured Rhodospirillales bacterium | reverse complement strand
GGCCTGGCCACCTTGTGCATCGGCGGCGGCATGGGTGTGGCGATGTGCGTCGAGCGGTAGCTCGCAATCGGCGTCGAGCGGTAGCTCGCGGGCGTCAACTTGCGGTAGCTCGCAATCGGCATCGAGCGGTAGCTCGCGGGTGTCAACTTGCGGTAGCTCGCAATCGGCATCGAGCGGTAGCTCGCGGGCGTCAACTTGCGGTAGCTCGCAATCGGCATCGAGCGGTAGCTCGCGGGCGTCAACTTGCGGTAGCTCGCGGGCGCAATCTTGCGATGGCGCGCGGGCGTGGTGAACCGTAAGACTGCCTAAGCACCCGTCGTTCGGGACAACGGCCACCACCTGTCGGGCGGTGGCCGTTTTTGTTGGGCAATGGTGCATCGCGTCATCGAATTTCTGTCGATTTTCGGGCGTGGCATGTTGAAACACCAACCAGAGCGCGCGTACATCTCGTTCGGACTGCAACAGACGCCACGCGGTGCGCGCGGCGACGACAACGGAGAGCGGACATCATGTCACGGGTAGCATTGGTCACCGGCGGAACACGCGGCATCGGCGCGGAGATCAGCCGGCATCTGAAGGCCGCAGGCCGCACGGTGGTGGCGAGCTACGCGGGCAATGACGCGGCGGCGCAGGCCTTCGCCGCCGAGACGGGCATCGCGGTGATGAAGTTCGACGCCGGCGATTTCGACGCCTGCAAGGGCGCGATCGCGGAGATCACCGAAAAATTCGGCCCCGTGGAGATCCTGGTGAACAATGCCGGCATCACCCGCGACGCCACGCTGGCGAAGATGAGCCGCGACATGTGGGACGCGGTGATGGATACCAATCTCGGCAGCTGCTTCAATCTCTGCAAGCTGACCTTCGAGGGCATGCGCGAGAAGAAGTTCGGCCGCATCGTCAATATCGGCAGCATCAACGGCCAGGCGGGACAGTATGGCCAGGTGAACTATGCCGCGGCGAAGTCGGGCATCCATGGCTTCACCAAGGCGCTGGCGCAGGAAGGCGCGCGCTTCGGCATCACGGTGAACGCCGTCGCGCCGGGCTATGTGGACACCGACATGGTGCGCGCGGTGCCGCCGGACGTGCTGCAGAAGATCATCGCGCGCATCCCGATGGGCCGGCTGGGCCATGCCGACGACATCGCGCGCGGCGTGGCGTTCCTGACGGCCGATGAGGCGGACTTCATCACCGGGTCGACGATGTCGATCAATGGTGGGCAGCATATGTATTGAGGCTCCAGGCCAGGGGCTGTGCCCCTGGCCTTCATCCCGCCGATCGATCGGCCGTGGCCGCCCATCGGCTCTCGGCTGTCGGCTGTCGGCTGTCGGCTGGCATTAGTGCCGCTATCTGAACAGCCAGATCGCCAGAGCGAGCCACGGGCCGAACGGCGCGCGGGCGGTGCTGTCCAGGCGCTGTCCGCGTGCGGTCTCGGCGGTGTACGGCACTACTCCGCCGGTGCTGGCGGCGGCGCGATCACGGCCATGGAGCTGGCGCTGGGCGGTGGGGTCAGCGCCATCGCGTCGCCGGTGCGCGGTGGATGGAGGACCGGCGCCTTGCCCGCCACCAGGTGCTCGCTCAGCGCGCGGGCGGCGGCATCGTGCCTCGCGTCCATTGCCAGCGAGCGATCGACGAAGCCGCGCAGCTGCGGGTTCACCTCGCGGGCAGCCTGACGGCGCAGCGCGCGCATGTCCTTGCTGTTGATGCGCCGTGCCTCGCGCAGAAAGGCCCGATCAAATCCGGCCGGGCGCGTGTGGGCCAGGCGGTCAAGCCGCGCCTGGTCACTCGCCGCGAGGCCCGACGGCACGGCGATTCCCTCCGACACCGCGAGATCGCGCAACGCGGCGCCATAGGCCTCGTGGTCATTGATCAGGGTGGCCGCGTAGGCGCGCAGGTCCGGGCGCGTGGCGCGCACCACGCCGAGGCGGGCGAATGCGAGCTCATACAGGCTGCCCTGCGCCTCATAGCGCACGAACAGATCGTCGAAGGGGCCCGCCATCGCGTTGGGAGCCGCCAGCATCAGCAGCAGTGCGACCAGTGATCGTCTCAGCATGGGAGTTGGTCCTTGGTTGGAGATGTGGTGCGGGTCGCGACGACGTCCGGCGCGATACGGCCTTGCCCGCAGGCGGCCCGATGCGGGCGGTGCGGGATCGTGCTCATGCGCGGGCCGGCGGCGGCGACCGCCGTGCGGGACAGCTGCGCCAGACGACACCGATCAGATCGTTCACCACGATGCAGCCCAACGCCGCCGCGGCCGCCTCGCCCAGCCGGGGCCAGGCGAGGGGGGCGAAGCCGAACAGGCCGCGCAGCCAAGGCACCCACAGCGCGAGCGCCAGGGCGGTCAATGTCACCACGACGACGATCCCGAGCGCGCGGTTTGGCCGTGTCAGCGCAACAAAGGCGCTGGTCTTCAGCGAGCGGTTGGTCAGCACCAGGCCGAGATTGCCGAGCACCAGCGTGACGAACGCCATGCAGCGCGCGACCTGCTCGCCATGCAGGTCGCCGATGCCAAGTTTGAACACGCCCAGCGCCGCAATCATCACCACGCCACCCTGGAGCAGCCCGTGCAGCATCAGCGCGGTGTCGAACAAAGGTGCGTCAGGCTTGCGCGGCGGACGCGCCATGATGTCCGCCTCCTCCGGCTCGGCCTCGAACACGATCGAGGAGACCGGATCGATCACCAGTTCCAGGAACACCACATGGATCGGTCCGAGGACCATCGGCCAGCCGACCAGCACCGGCAGCAGCGACATGCCGGCGATCGGCACATGGACCGCCAGGATGTAGCCCATCGCCTTGCGCAGATTGTCGTCGATGCGCCGACCCAGCCGCACCGCGGTGGCCAGCGAGGCGAAATTGTCATCCAGCAGCACCAGGGATGCCGCCTCGCGCGCCACATCGGTGCCGCGCCCGCCCATCGCCACGCCGATATGGGCGGCCTTGAGCGAGGGCGCGTCGTTCACCCCGTCGCCGGTCATCGCGACGATCTGCCCCGCGGCGGCGAAGGCCTGTACCAGGCGCAGCTTCTGCTCGGGCATGATGCGGGCAAACAGGTTGGTGTGCGCCAGACGGGCCTGAAAGCCGGCATCGTCCAGGTCGGCCATTTCGGCGCCGGTCAACACGTCATCGCCGACGATGCCGGCCTGCCGGGCGATCGCCAGCGCGGTTGCCGGATGATCGCCGGTGATCATCACCACCCGGATGCCGCCGCTGATGCAGGCGGCGACGGCAGCCGGAACCTCCGGGCGCAGCGGGTCCGCAAGGCCGATCAGGCCGACGAAGCTGAAGGCGAGACCATGCTGGGTGGCCGGCCATATGTGAGTTGCGATCTCCGCGCGGGCGACCGCCAGGACGCGCAGGCCCTGGGCGGCCAGCGCGGCGACGCGCGTGCGCAGCGTCGCGATCCGCTCGGCGGGATGATGGCAGAGATCGATGATCGCCTCCGGCGCGCCCTTCGCCGCGACCACCAATCCGGCGCGATGTGGGGCCTGCCAGACCTGCGACATCGCCAGCAGAGAGGGCTGCAACGGATAGCCATGCACCAGTTCCCAATCGGCATGCAGGTGCCCGGACTGTGCCAGGCAGCGCGTGCCGAGATCGGCGAATGCCCGTTCCATCGGGTCGAACGGGTCAGGCCGGCTGGCCAGGATGGCGTATTCGACCAGGTCGTGAAGATGGTCCGGCAGGTCCGAGCCGGTGGCCTGCGTCGCCTCCCAGGGCGTGCCATCCGCGACGAGGGCGGCGACGCTCATCCGGTTCTGCGTCAGCGTGCCGGTCTTGTCGGTGCAGAGCACGGTCACCGCGCCGAGTGCCTCGATCGCCGCCGAGCGCCGCGAGAGGACCTTGCGTTGCGACAGCCGCCAGGCGCCGAGCACCAGAAACACGGTGAGGACCAGCGGGAATTCCTCCGGCAGGGTGGCCATTGCCAGGGTGATTCCGGCCAGGATGCCCTCCACCCAGGTGCCGCGCGTCAGGCCATAGACCAGCGCGAGCGCGACCGATGATCCGATGCCCAGGATGGCGAATATCCTCACCAGCCGGCGGGTCTGGATCTGCAGGGGCGTCGGCGCGCTCTCGACCGCGCCCAGCGAGCTGCCGATGCGGCCGATCTGGGTGCGCGCGCCGGTGGCCAGCACGCGCGCGAGGCCGGCACCGCGCACGATCAGGCTGCCCGACCAGACCAGGGCGGTGCCATCCCCACCCGGTCGCGGATCGGCGGGCACCGTCCGATCCGCGCTCGCGACTGCATCTTTGCGAACCGCGAGGGATTCGCCGGTCAGCAGCGACTCGTCGGCCTCCAGATCGGTGCTCTGCAGAAGATGCGCATCGGCCGGGACCCGGTCGCCCTCGTCCAGCGCGATGATGTCACCGGCGACCACGTCGCTGCCCGCGATGCGCTGGCGGGCGCCGTCGCGGATCACGATCGCGCTCGGGCTCGTCAGATCCTTCAACGCGGCGAGCGCGCGCTCGGTGCGGCTTTCCTGGACGACGACGAGGCCCACATTGAGGTTTGCGAAGGCGAGCAGAACAAGCGCGCCGCCCGGATCGCCGATGGCGAGATAGATGACGCCGGCGCCGAGCAACAATTGCAGCATCGGTTCGCGCAGCGCGTCCAGCACGATGCGCGCCACCCCGCGCTGGCGTTCCTGCGGCAGGTCGTTGCGGCCGTCCTGGGCGAGCCGCGCCGCCGCGTCCGCTGCTGTCAGGCCCTGCCGGGTGGTTGCGTCCGTGCGTGTCTGATGCATGCGAAACTCGCCGCCATCGGTTTGCCCGGCAGATGCTGCCGGCGCGCCGCCCGCATGCGTCGGCCGCTCAGGCGCCTCGCCGAGGCCATGCTGCACATAGAGCACTTCGACCAGTGCGAGCAGAACGAGGGTGAGCGGTGCCGCCAGCAGCACGCCCAACGGTCCCATCAAGACGCTGAAGGCGACCGTGCACAGGATGGCCAGCACCGGCGGAAACGCTGTCGCCTCGGCCTGCACCATCGGGGTGATGACATTGCCCTCGATGACATGCACGGCGATGTACATGCCGACAACGGAGACCGCGTAGACCGGTCCCTGCGTCATCGCCACCAGGGTGGCGGGCACCGCGGCCAGGATCGCGCCGACGAAGGGAATGAAACAAAGCAGCCCGCCCATCAGCCCCAGCGCGAAGGCCGCCTCGATGCCCAGCAGCCACAGGCCAAGCCCGCTGAGCACGCCGATCGTCAGCATCACCACCATCTGCCCGACCAGCCAGCGCTGCAGCACCGAACCGATCATCCCGAACAGGCCCTCGGCGGTGGCACGCTGGGGCGGCGGCACCAGGCGCAGGCAGAGATGACGGTAGCGTTCGGGCTGGGCGGCGAGATAGATCGCGACGAACAGGGCGATGACGGTATAGGCCAGACCGGTGCTCACCAGGCCACCCAGGGAGGTGACCATCGATGTCGCCCAGCCGGTGGCCCCCATCATGTTGGCGCCGCGCACCTGATCGAGCAGCTGACGCCCGTAGGGAGTGTCGGTCATCCAGGCCATCACCAGCCTGAAGCCGGCGGGGGCGGACTGCATCACGTCGTCCATCTGGCCAGCGATGGTGGAGCCGAAGACCCACAAGGCCGCGGCGACGGCACACAGCACCAGCAGGACAACACACACAGCACCAGCAGGACAACACATGCGAGCGCGATGCCGCGACGAATGCCGGTGTGAAGCGCCATCAGCCGGGCCGCCGCGCACAGCCCGATGCTGAGCAGCACCGCGCCGAACAGCAGAACCAGGATGTCGGTCAACTGCCACAGCGCCACGGCGAGCGCGGCGACGATGAGGGTCACGAGCAGTCGCCCGGCGAAGATGGCCAGCGACATGCCGCCTGGCACCGGTTGATCGGTTGTGTGGCCGAGCTTCGATATCGGCATTGCAAACGCCTCGCGTGGCCGCGGCGAACTGGGCGGGTGATCGCAGGGCCGCCGAAATGCCCTGGCTGCCCCGGCGGACACTGCGCGCACCACATCGGGCTTTGCAGAATCGGAAACTACCCAATCCGGCTCGCTGAGCAGTATCCGGGCGTTTCGTGCCGGCCGCGTCCGGTCAGTGTTGCGAACGGCATCGCCGGACGCCGAAGGGTCAGAGATTGACGATCAACCACGGCGTTGCCGGCCTGGTCTCGGCACTCACTGGCTATCCGATCAAGGCGACGGATGGTGAACTCGGCACGGTCGCCGGCATGATGTATGAACAGTCGGATTGGACCATCCGCTGGCTGGTGGTGGACACCGGCGGCTGGCTGTCCGGCCGTCAGGCATTGCTGCCGGTTGGCGCCCTGGGCCAGCCCGATCCGCAAGCGCATCACATGCCGGTCAATCTCAGCATGAGCCAGGTCGAATCCTGTCCCGAGGTTGATGCGGCTGCCCCGCTCTCACCTGCAACCGAGACCCTGATGTCCCGCCATTACGGTCTTGCCCATGGCCGCGACCGGTTCCTGTGGGGCGACCAGGAAGGCGGCCAGGCCGCGCTGATCGCGGCCGCCCCTGCCTGGCCGCGCTGATCGCGGCCGCCCCTGCCTGCAGCGGGGTGACGGCGGCCCCATCTCATGATGGTGCCAGCCCGGACACCGAGTTGCATCGCCTGTCCGACATCACCGGAGAGTCCATCGAGGCCAGCGACGGCGACATTGGTCACGCGGAGGATTTCCTGATCGATACGAACATGTGGCAGGTGCGGTTTCTGGTTGTTCACACATCGAATTGGTGGCCCGGCGAGAAGCTTCTCGTCTCGCCGCTGTCCATCGACTGGATTGACTGGGCGCGATCCATCATTCATCTCGACGTCAGTCGTCAAAAAGTGAGGGACAGTCCCGCCTATGACGCGGAAGGCACCGTGGATGGCGCGTACGAGGACTTGTTCCATAGCTACTATGGAATTCGGTGGACACGCCGCTAGCGCACTGCCCGCCGCGGACATCGCCGGCGGATGATAGTTTTGGCGGCGCGCGCGGGGGTTAGGCCGCATGGGTTGCGGCCGGAGACCTGACGTTACCCGTTCGGCAGGCTGCGAGCGGACCACCCAGCCAGGCACAGCGCCACACCAAACTTCCAAAAGATTATTGCTGCTTTTTTTTCAAAAAAAACGCGCTTGCCCTGCCCTTCCCCACTGACCTTGACCCGCCGGGGATCGGCGTCATGTCTGCACGGTTTGGAAGGAGCCGCAGATGACGCGCATTTTGCTGATCCTGGCGTTGCTCGCGCCGCCGGCCCAGGCTGCCGAGGCACCCCCTGCCGCGGCACCCCCTGCGGAGGCACCCCCTGGGGAGGCACCGCCTGGGGAGGCACCGCGGGCGGCGGCGGCGCCGGCGAAGGCGGCAGCCCCTGTGTGTCAGGATCAGCAGCCCTGCCCGGCCAAGGCGAAGCCTGCGGGCGGGTGGACCGGCAAGCGGGTGAACGGGGCGGTGGGGTTCAGGCAGCGATCAGTGCGCCTGGCCGACGAACTGTTCGAGCCAGTGAATGGTATAGTCACCAGACTGGAACTCGGGGCTGTCGATGATGCGGCGGTGCAGTGGCAGCGTGGTCTTCACGCCCTGCACGACGAACTCGTCGAGGCAGCGGCGCATGCGGGCGATCGCTTCGGGGCGGGTGGGGGCGTGGACGATCAGTTTGGCGATCATGCTGTCGTAATAGGGCGGCACCATGTAGCCGGCGAACAGGGCGGAATCGACGCGCACGCCGAGGCCGCCGGGGGCGTGGAAGGCGGTGACGCGGCCGGGGGATGGGGCGAAGGTTTCGGGGTCTTCGGCGTTGATGCGGCATTCGATGGCGTGGCCGGAGAACTGCACGTCGGCCTGGGTGTAGCCGAGGGGTTGGCCGGATGCGATGCGGATCTGTTCGCGCACGAGATCGACGCCGCAGACCATTTCGGTGACGGGGTGTTCGACCTGCAGGCGGGTGTTCATTTCGATGAACGCGAACTGGCCGTCCTGGTAGAGGAATTCGAGGGTGCCG